>JAGWZD010000306.1 GCA_018968995.1 Bdellovibrionales bacterium | reverse complement strand
TCCCCGAAACCACTCAGATTCCTAATGGTGTAGAGATCAGTCGGACGCGGCAGGTTTGGACTGCTTCGCACTTACTGCTGTGGTCACCTCTGGGTGCTGAAATTCAAGAACGGCGGTCAGCCTTAGGATGGATCGCTGCGATTTACTCGCGAACGGACTCTAGAAGCAGTCAACCTGAGTGGCTGAGCTCTCAAGAGCGCTTGATCCAAACCGTTGCTGCTCACTTAGATCACCTCGCTGTAGAAGCAGACTTAAAATCACAACTGAAAATTCGTGACCAGTTTCTATCGATTGCGAGTCATGAACTGAAAACACCTCTGACATCGATCTACGGAATCCTTCAACTTCAAGATCGCATGATGCGGTCTTTACCTTGGCCCAGTGAGCGAGGGGCCGAGCAAGAAAGACAGCTGTCGTTTCTGAAGCTCGTGATTCGGCAGACCGAGCGAATGACCGAAATGATCGATGGACTGCTTGATGTTTCTAGAATTCAGGCAGGTCGTTTCCTAGTCGAACCCATGGTGACCGAGGTTGGGAAATGTGTAGAGGAGGTGGTTGCTGGTCGTCTGGCGTTACTGGCACGTGAGGCAGGAGTTCAGATTTTTCATGAGCCTACGAATTCGTTGACCGCATGGGTGGATCCGATGCGTTTCGAGGAAGTAGTGAGCAATCTCACCATGAACGCTCTTCGAATGTCTCCCGAAGGCGGTGTGATTTGGATACGACTTCGAGTCGAGGGAAATGACCTGGTTCTGAGTGTCCGAGATCAAGGTCAGGGTATCTCGGCCGAGGATAGAACCCGAGTGTTTGAACCCTTTGAACGAGCGCAGGCAGTCGCTCGCATGGGAGGGCTAGGGCTTGGCCTATTTATTTCCAGACAGATTGCTAGGCTACATGGGGGTGATGTGGTGCTTTTACCTTCTATTGCGGCTCGTGGAAATATTTTCGAGGCACGGTTTCCAGTGAAAAAGCCCTTGAGCTAGTTTGATGAAGACGGCTTGGATTTTTTATTTTTCTGGCGAGCTCCAGTCGCTCCTACCGCAATAAAGGCAGCCATGAGGCCCCAGAAAACCCAAGTGGCGGGATTCGAGACAGAGTGAAAATCGACTCCTGGTAGTTTCGAAGCGTCGACTAGAAGTTTGCTTCCGATGAGAGTCACCAATAAGTAGGCTGTGACTTCCATGCGTGGAAATCTTTCAAGTAGTACGATGAAGGAATTGGCTGCGAATCGCATCAGTACAATTCCTAGAAAACCACCGATGAAAACGACCCAAAACTTATTGGAAAGGGCTACGGCTGCGAGAATGGAGTCGACGGCAAAGGCAATGTCTGTAAGCTCGATGATGAGCACTGTTTTCCAGAACCCGGCTCGTTTTTGAGGCCTTGGGTTGACAAGCTCAGCCTCTTTCTTAGAGCGGCGATTATCCCAAAAGTGTTTGAGTCCAACATACAAGAGGTAGAAACCGCCGACCCACTTGACCCATGTCCAACGCATCAAAAACGTGGTGAGGCTCAGCGCAATTAGTCGAAAAACCACTGCACCAGCAAGTCCATAGGTGAGAGCTTTTTTCTGCTGATGCTTGGGTAGGCGCTTCGCGAGAAGCGCTAAAACCAACGCGTTGTCGATCGAAAGAATTCCCTCTAAAAAGGCGAGAAGCCCAATAACGGCGAAATCTTGTGAGGTCAGCGATAGCATTTCGATTGAACCGTTCGGGGATCCTTAAGGTTTTGGAAAGAGTGGTGAGTCATGATGGATTCGAACCATCGACCCTCACATTAAAAGTGTGATGCTCTACCGACTGAGCTAATGACTCACGCTTCCCTGTTGGAGACGATTCTGTATCAAAGCCCTGGAGTCATCGCAAGGCGTTGGGAGACTGAATTTCATGGGTTTGTTCCCGGCCGGGGCCGGTACTGACAAGGACCACGGGGATGCCCGTATACTCCTCAATCATGCGGATATAATCACGAAATTCCTTGGGCCAGCGCTCTGGCTGTAGCCCGTCGAGGTTCTGCTTCCAGCCAGGAACCTTGCGTGTCACGGCTTTGGCCTGCGTCAGTGCCCAGGTATTTGCTGGAAAGTCAGTGCTTCTGTGGCCCTCGAGCTCGTACTCGGTAGCTACTTCGAGCTCTTCGATTCCGCTTAAAACGTCGGATTTCATCAAAGCCCAGCCGGTAATGCCGTTGAGCTGGGCGGCGTATTTCAACGCCACAAGGTCGAGCCACCCTACTCGGCGCATCCGACCCGTAGTGGCACCGAATTCAGCCCCGACCTTTCGAATCAGTTGGGCCAGTTCAGGCTTGGTGTTTTCGATTTCGGTGGGGAAAGGGCCAGTACCCACTCGAGTGGTGTAGGCTTTTGTGATTCCAATAATCGAAGTTTGGTCTAAGCCCAGGCCTAAGCCCGTTCCAGTCAAAGCTCCACCTGAGCAGGTGCTCGACGAGGTCACGTAAGGGTAAGTTCCGTGATCAACGTCGAGAAGTGCTCCTTGTGCCCCCTCTAAGAGGACAGTCTTTCTGTCTTTCCGCGCATTCTCCAAAATTAATCGGACATCTGCGATGTAAGGTTTTAGCTTTCTGCCAAACTCTAAACAAAGCTCGTACATCGCATTAAAGTCGATCAGTGGTTCCTGGAACTGGTGTTGAAAAAGAATGTTCTTCTCTTCAATGGATGACCGTAGGCGTTTCGCTAACCAGTCGGGGTGGGTCAGGTCTCCTACTAAAATCCCTCGACGTGCTGCCTTATCTTCGTAGGCTGGTCCAATTCCACGACCGGTTGTGCCAATTTTTTCATGACTTTTTTCACCTTGGGCGTGGGCCTCGCGAAGAACATCTAGTTTTCGATGAAAGGGTAAAATGAGGTGGGCGTTCGGACTAATTCGGATTCGTTCAGCAGGGTTCACGCCTAAAATTCCAGCGCTCTGCAGGCCTTCGATTTCCTCAAAAAAGATCAACGGATCAATGACCACACCATTTCCTAGCAGGCACAGTTTTCCAGGATGGAGAATTCCAC
>JAGWZD010000305.1 GCA_018968995.1 Bdellovibrionales bacterium | reverse complement strand
AATCATGAGACTGAGCTCAAGCAACTTCGAGTGGCGCGTCGCTTGGAAAAAGAGTTTCCAGAGGTATTTTTTCAATCAACGTATCTCGGCGCGCATGCATTTCCGCCCGATCAAAGCCGAGAGGCTTATCTCCAAGAGCTGATTCATCAGACTTTGCCAGAGATTGCGAAGAAAAGTCTTGCCGATGCCTGCGACGTCTTTATCGATCGAGGTTATTTCTCACTAGATGAGGGCCGAAGAGTCCTTCAGGCCGCTAAAAGACTGAAGCTAAAGATCAAGGTGCATGCCGACGAGCTGTCAGATACCTCATCAGCAAAGTTGGCAGTAGAACTTAAAGCTTTGTCAGCCGATCATCTTTTGAAAATCTCAGAATCGGGCATCAAAGCGATTGCTGCCTCGAATACGACCGCTGTTCTTCTTCCCGGAACTGCATTCTATCTGAAGGCCCCTCATGCACCCGCCCGTCGACTCATTGAACAAGGGGCTCGGGTAGCCATTGCCAGTGATTTTAATCCCGGAACCTGCATGACTTTGAACCTTCCAGCGGTGATGACCATTTCGGCGCTCTATTTAGGATTAAGTCGGGCGGAGCTGTTTGCCGGGGTAACTTACAACGCATGCTGTGCGCTTGGGGTGCAGGATCATCGGGGAACTCTTGTGCCAGGAAAAGATGCCGCTTTCGCAATTCTGCCTTTCAAGCGATTTGAAGAACTCTTTTATCGATTCGCTTGGTCGGCCTGAAGCCAGCCTTCTAATTTCTGAAGATAGGATTTATCCATCCAGTCTCGATCTCCCGCTTTGATCTCCAGAATTTTTCTCATCCGATCTACAGTAATCGTCAGCGGAATCGCATGAACATCAAATGCCTCACCGAGTTTGCCATCACGATCAAAAAAAGATGTGAACTTGATCTCAAACTCTTTTGAAGTGGCGGCAATAGCCTTAGCAGGATCCTCATCGAGATTCACACCGTAGATCTCGAGGCCCTTAGACTGATAGGTGTTGTGGAGTTGCACGAGTGAGGGCATTTCCTCCATGCAGGCCTCACACCAGGTGGCCCAGAAATTGATCATGATGACCTTAGCCTTCGAATCCGACAGCTTGAACGATTGACCATCGGTCTGATCAAACGCGAGATCAGGTAGAGTTGCACCTACCTTCAATTCCAGGCGACTACTATCCCGAGGAGCCATCTGGGATTTTAGAACGGTCAGAGCGCCCCAAATAACAGCTAGAATAAGCCCTAGCGGGACTAAAACACTGGAAATCATGAGTTTTCTTGGCTTTTCAGCTCGCTCGCTTGTCATGCAACGATACCCTAACCTAAAATAGAGAGATGAGACAGGGGAAGCAAGTGCAGGAACAGGGTCAAGTGATTGTGGAGTATATATTGGTGCTGCTTATGGCCATGACTATTATTGGCATCATTACAGCCTCGTTTAATAAGTCCGTCAGGGGGGTTTGGACAAAAATTGCCAAAGATGTGTCTCGAGCTTGTCCTAAGTGTCCAGATCCCCAGTAAGGGACTTTTTTGGCTCAACGAAGCTAATGCCGATGAGAAAAATTTCTTTGCTCTCTTTTCTAGTACTTTTAGGCCGCAGAACTTCAACTTTTTCGAATGTTTGCCTTAGTTTTGAACGAAAGCTCTCAAAGTCATCGCTGTGAAACAATTTTGCGATAAAGCTTCCTCTGGGCTTGAGAAACCGATTCGCCGTTTCAAGAGCGAGCTCACAAAGCTCTAGAGATCGAGCTTGATCAGTCACTCGGATTCCGGTTGTCTTGGGTGCCATATCTGACATCACCACGTCAAATGGAGGCGTGAAACCGTGCTTGATGATGACCTCCTCTAGGCGCATATCCCTGAGGTCGGCTTGAATGAAAACAGCGTTCGGTAGTTTGACTGTGATCCTTTGAAGATCAATTCCCAACACTTTACCCAGGTTGCCGATTTTCTTTGCGGCATACTGCGACCACGATCCCGGCGCCGCGCCTAGATCTAGAATCTTTTGCCCAGGTTTAAGGATTTTGAATCGCTGATCAATTTCTTCGAGTTTAAACGCTGATCGAGCCGCATAGTTTTCGGTTTTGGCCTTACGAAAATAGTAGTCTTTCGGGTTGTAGGCCATCTTAGGTCCGCTTTTTTTCTGGGTCCGAATCTGTCTGCTCAGCGCTATCTACGATCGAACTAAATTGACGAATCATTTTGCGATCAATGAAATTAGACAGCTGCTTTTGCTTAGAATCATCAAGTCCTTGAAGTTCGACTCCCATGATCAGTCCACTGGGCTTGCTTCCGTCGATCACGACTCGGATATTTCTTATTGAAGCCCAACAGATCAGAATCTTCGAGCCGATTTGAACCTGGAAATGACTTAACTTTTGTCCCACATGGTAGTGACGTTCCTCACCCAGAAATAGCTGAACAGCCAGTCCACCAACACTGATGTCGTTGACCTTGCGGCGTATTTTCCTACCCGCCTGTAGTGGGTCATCATGAAAAACGCGAATTGACGAATCGTTCCGTACGTCAATTCGTGGATGCTTTCTCTGTTGAATTTTATAGATATCCTTCGGGAATTTAAAATCAAGGTAGGGGTTTCCCTGAGAAAACTGAAAAATCTCTGTTCGAAAAAGAATGGTAGTTGAGGGTAGGTCGACTTTTAAGAAAACCCCATCGCCACTTTCCACAATAGATAGCACCTTTTGCAAACTCAGATCTTTTGGGATTTCAGCTCTAAATGTGTTTTTAGAGAAATCGAAACTAGAAATGGTTGCCCTAAAAAGCACTGCCTTACTCTTGGTCCATACAGTGATTGGACAGGCAGACTTGGCGGCTTCCCGAACTAACCGAAGCTTACTTTCATTGTCATCGACTAGAAAAAAACCCTTGGCTTCAAACAATCGTCACCTTTCGGAGAAGGTCCATGTCTTGAAGGGCTTTGCCTGAACCACGAACCACACAGGTCAGTGGATCCTCAGCAAGCGCCACAGGAAGACCAGTCTTTTCCTTGATGAGAATATCTAGG
>JAGWZD010000304.1 GCA_018968995.1 Bdellovibrionales bacterium | reverse complement strand
CTCATTATGAGTCAACGAGGACACGCCTCATAATTTCCATCACCCAGCCCGGTACGATTCTTTTTGAGTCAACGCGGTCAAAAACCGTGTCAGTGCTGACACATTTTCTTCCGCTGAAGATCCGCCGATACTTTAGGGGAGGGATTATTTAGTGAGGAGTGGCGGAACGTCTATTGTCTGTCCGAACCTGAGGGCCCTTTTTTTTCAAAGGTCGATCCTTGCGGGCATTTTTGCGGTGCTTTTACTCACAAAAACGAGCGCATCCATTGCGGGTCAAGAACAACAAAGCAGCGCCACTTGGGGTTTTAGTGCAAGTTGGATTCAGGGTTCCTCATTGGGCTCGGGGGGGGGGTCGAATCAACCGTGTTTTCCGACCCTCCGGTATAATAATCCCTCTGCATTAACGATCGGGCAGACCATTGCCCCGATTGCGCCGCTCATCAACTGTACGGGCGCGGTGCTTTTTTCAGTGAATAGCCCGTTGCCTCCGGGTCTGACTCTGAATGAGAGCACCGGAGTGATAACGGGTAAGCCTACCGAAATTACCGCGGCAAAAGACTACGTGATCACTGCCTCCACCCCTGGGGGTACAGCTACCGCAGGCGTTCGACTTCAGGTGAATGATCTTTTGGCGATGGTGTCCTATGTGAATCCTGGATCGTACTCGATCAATAAAGAAATTAAATCTTTGGTTCCTCTTTACACAGGCGGGAAGGCACTTAGTTTTTCAATCACTCCCGCGCTACCCGCGGGGTTGAGCTTTGATCCTTCGACGGCAGTTATTTCGGGAACACCGACAGTACTCAGCACTCCGGTAAAGACCTACATTATCGGGGCCACCAACTCGGCCGGAACATCCGCCACAAGCGTGATGCTGGAGGTGGTCGACCTTCCGCCAGTGATTGCCTACGACCCTCCGCCGTTATTTTTTGTAAATGAAGCTAGCAGTGGAGTGGTCGCAAAGTCGACTGGGGGTAGAGTTGTTCGGTACAGTGTTGCGCCAGCATTTCCAAAAGGCCTGGCGGCTGCTTTCTCCGTCGGGGGACGGATTTCGGGTACCCCAACCGAACTGAGAGCCCCACAAGACTATGTCATCACGGCGAGTAATTCGGGAGGACAGACACAAACCACAGTGAAGCTCGAGGTGCGCGCGCGTCCTCCGGTAATTGCCTATAGCGCCCCATCCTCACTGCGTTTGGGTGCACCAATCTCTGCTATTGGTCCTATATCTTCCGGCGGAGTCGTTGAAGAATATTCCATCAGCCCAGGGCTTCCAAGCGGACTCAGTTTTAGTTCGAAATCGGGCGTCATTTCTGGAATTCCACTGTCGGTATCTGCAAGCACGCGTTACACCGTCACAGCCAAAAATTCAGGCGGTACGGTTGAGGCGGCTTTCACTTTCCAGGTGAAAGATCGCGCTCCTTCTATTTCTTATCAGCTTCCAGAGGTTCTGGCCGTAAATCTAGCAGTTGAAAAAATTCTTCCCTTTTCCATGGGTGGGGCAGTTCAGAGTTACGAGATTTCACCACGGCTGCCGATGGGCCTTACTTTTGACTCTAAAACGGGCGCCATTGAAGGCACGCCGCTCCAAGAGGTTTCGCGAAGTGAACACACGGTGGTCGCTCGCAACTCAGAGGGGACCTCAGTCGTTCAGTTGATGATTACTGTGTCCAAGCAGGTTGGCACAGAGCGTGAGCTCACCTTAGAGCGAGCGCTCACTATTTTTAAGCGAGTTTCCCTGGTGAACCCCACCAATAAAGAGTCTCGAGAAATTGCGCGAATCACTCAAAATACCGAAAAGTCCACCCAGGCGCGGATTTCTGATCTTGTTGCATTCGCTACTTCGACCAAGGAGTTTTACAACACCAGCCTGGTGCGTTTATTTGCAGGATCTACTAATCGTTACAACAACCCCAATGTTCGACTGAATGACGCCATTGCCTTGAATATTGGCCTTGTTCGAGATGGTATTCCTTATAAAGAAGTTCTCTATGGAGATCACTATTACGAACCGGGCGCCGGTCTGAACCTCGGCACGGATTATCGCGGCCCGATTAAATGGAGAGCTTACGAAAATCTAGCGTATGAAAACCTTCACCGCATGGGTTTTGATCTCAGAGACGCCCAGAAGGTTTTAGTGAAGAGTGCTTCTCAGACCGAGACCATATATTCTGCGGAGCAGGCAAACTACGGACTTTTTAGTTCGAGCGGACAAATGATTTCGCTCGCGGGTCGCAGTACCTCTGGCGCTGATTTCTCAGCCTCACCAGATATCGCTGGAGTGATCACCACCCGGGCGATGGCTGACGCGTTTTTGAATGCGGGCACCAATCGGCGAATGGTCAGATTCCTGCTTTCAAACTATCTTTGTCATGACATCGATGTTTTGAAAGACACCTCGGCGCCCGATCATCTGATTCGAAAAGATGTGGACCGGTCGCCCGGCGGCAGCCCCAGTCTTTTTCAAACGAGCTGTAAGGGCTGTCATTCGATCATGGATCCGCTGGCAAACGCCTTTGCGTATGTCGACTTCCGTAGTGACCGATTTAGTTACATGATCTCCAATGATTTAGGGTGTGAGTACCAGCAGTGCAGCCCCAATGGCGATGATGTCCACACGCTTCGTTGCAAAAGCGAATCGGAACGCACGGTGAATAGTGTACACATGCTTTCAGCTCAGTCGGGTCAGCGATCAGTGGTGACTTTAAAAGTAGGCACTCAGGTTGCCGAATACGTCTCAGAACCAATGCTCGGCAGTGTGCCGCTTTCTAACCCACAGAGAATGGAGATGCTCAGAGACCAGATCAATGCGGGATCGTTGAAAGAGTTCATCGCTGCGTCTGTGGGCACCGTTGCTGGTCAGAAGGGGCAGTTCTTGAAGATTGATTCAAAAACGGCTCTTAACTTCACCTATGATTATCAGTCGATGGTGACTCCTCTCGAGCTCACCCATTGCTCTACGTTTAATGTGTACTCCGACCGCACCAACATCTTTAGTCCAGCGGTTAGCTATAAAGTGAAAAGAAACGCG
>JAGWZD010000303.1 GCA_018968995.1 Bdellovibrionales bacterium | reverse complement strand
CCTGCTAGCGTTGACGCAGTTACATCACTGCGAACCTCTTGGCCAATCTTGAGCTTCACTTCACCCCGCTCGCCGTTCGCGAGAGTGACTTTGAGCTTCATCTTCGGTTTGGTCTGAGAATAAATAAACTCTTTAAACTCACCTCTCGCGGTCTCTGGAAAGTGAGCAGAAACCCCTTCGTACATCGAGCTGAGAATCTGGCCTTCGCTATTGGCTCGACGCGCAGATATTTTTTGCTCGAGATCGATCACTCCATTTTCGGCCTTAGGGTTCAGCAGAGAGAGGTCCACGCCTTGGGCTCTCAGTTGCTCCAGCTCAGAAGCCGAGAGGGTTTTTCCCGAAGTCGGATCAACTAGATTTGCAGCCTCAGGAAGACTGCTATTCATTTTTCCGCCGACCCTCATCGGTTTGAGGCGCTGAAGGAGGTAGTCTTTTTGATAGGAAAGGTCCTTCAGGTTTTCGATGTTGGCTAGAAGCACCTTTGAAATTTGGCGAGCGGAAAACAAAAGTTTCTCTCGTTGCTCTAAAGAATTGGCCGACCGTGCTTGATTCAGTAAATCGAGCGCGAGATCAAAGCTTCGGATGAAATCTCTAGACGAGGCCCACTTTATAGACGACTCGAGGTCTTTGCCGCGAACTCGTTGGCCCATTCTGACGAGGTTTTCCTGGATCTCTTTTTTTCGGGCAATAAGCTCTAGTTCGAGTTGATCGATCTCAGTGGTGATCGATGCATTGGGGGGGGCATTCAGTGCGGGAGACGCAAACAAACCCTGCGCTGGCAGCGCCACTGCCACCAGGATCCACAAAAAAGCACACCAAGGACGAACGCCGGCCATCGAGCCGATCACTGCAGGCGCTGTGCCCCGATGGTTATGGGCGAGAGTGGGTTGAGGTAGGGTTTGGCGACGGGGTAGTGTCTAAAGTTTTTACACCTGAATAGACAGCGCCGAATTCAGGAGCTTAATCTTTCTCGAAGGCAAATTTGCCAGAACCAGCGAAGAAAAGAGTGATAAACCCAGCGAGATAAATGAATGCTAGTTCTCCATTGCCTTCTCCCGCGAGTACCGAGCGATGTTGAATGAAGAAGGCCACCCCCATGGTAATGCTCAGGGACAGCGCAGCAAATCGCGTCAGAAAACCAACGATCAAGAGCGCCGAACAGGCGAACTCTGAAAAAACCACCAGAGCGAGGCTGGCTTTTGAGCCGATGCCCAGAGGATCAGGAAAGTTGGCATAATTAGCAGAGAATCCAAGGAGTTTGCCCCAGCCGTGCAAGAGGAGCATCGAAAGGCCGAGCCAAAGTCGGAGCAATAAAAGTGAAAAGTCGATCGAGGTGGGAATAAAGGAGAGTCGAAGGAGTTTCATAATACCGAGGATACAGGGGGCACATGGTTTGTTTCAACCGCGGAGTGCTATTGAAACGGAGAGATCTGGCGTATTCTCAGTAAAAGAGGGGGGTTGAAGAAACGTGCAGTGTTCCCGTGCTTTTCTAGGAAAAAAAGCTCCTGTTTTCTTGGCCCTCTCGCTGCTGTTGGGTGCGTGCGCGAGTTCGTCCACGCACCGCGCTCCAGCGCGAGAGAAGAGTGCTCCATCCGTAAACCTTCGTGGACTTTACCCAGAACTCAGCGACCAGGCTTTTTCTCTGAAACTTAAAAAGGCCAGTAACCCGATCAAGTTTCTCCGAGCCTTTCCTCCACTTTATTACCGGTTGGTAGCTTTGTATCAGGACTCACTTCCCGAGGGGGTTCGAGCATCGATGAGCTTTCGGGGTTGGTGCGCGGGAGATGCTCATCCTGAAAATTTCGGGACTTTAGTCGGAGAAAATCAGGGGCCGCAGTTCACTCTTCTAGACCAGGATGACTCGGGTCCTTGCTCCCTAGCATCAGATCTTCTTCGGTTTTTGATCGCTTCCCTTCAGTCGCTTCCCGAGTCTTTTTCAAGCCGAGAGACATTGGGCCGCCTTATGGATGCTTACTTCGATGGAGCCGAGGGGCGTGTAAAGTTATCGGCGCCTGTGAAAAAGTTATTAGAAGAGGCCGCGAAAAAGTCGGGATTCGATAACGAGCTTCGGGTTTTCGAGGATCAGGCAGAGCTGACCTCTTCGGTAACAACGCGAGAACGCCAGTCGATTTCAAAGGGGCTGTCAGCGATCTTCGGTTCGGTTTCTGAGGTTGAGGCGACCCGATATGCCAAGACCAGTGGCGGCTCAGCGGGACTACTGCGGTATCGGGTACGAGCTCGAACAAAGAAAGAGACGATCGTAGTTGAGCTAAAGACCCTTGGAGCGCCGGCGGTTTTCTTCGAGCGAGACGGAGCCACTCCTCCAGTCGATGAACCCAGAATGTCGGACCCCGCATTTCGCCTCAAGAGATCGTTAGCGCTTACTGCTCCACAGGGAAGGTCGAGGTTTTTTCAGGTCCTGCTTTTGGATAATGTGCCCATGCTGGTCTCACCTCGTTATCGCGGAATACGAAGTGTTGATTTGGAGCGAGATAGCGACGGGTTTAGTCGCGACGTTATCAGGGTCCTTCGAGATGAGGCAGCGGTTTTGGGTAGCCTGCATGCGCGAGGCTCTCGCTCGATATCACCGTTTTTGGCGCAATTACGCCGAGTGACCCCAGAGGAATGGGAGTTGGCTCAGGCAGTATTGTGGAATGCGATCTTAGAAAATTGGGATTCGCAAGCGTCCCGGCAATAGCTCTATAGGTCGAGACTGAACGATTTACCTATGGAGAAGTGGTCATCGAAATCTCAGGGTTGGCCGCCGCGGGATGGGGGAGCGACTCTGGAGTGGTTGTTTTTTCTTTAGAAAGTCGGCTCACCAGCAAAACGAGTAAAATCTGTAGTGTCACAAAAATCAGAGTGAGCTGAGTAGCAATTCGAAGTTGATCGACTCCACAAGCCATTCCTACGATAACAGCGAAAAACAAACTAGAGCCAGAGCCCTCGGACATTTTGATTCTAAATCGAACGAGCGCAATTGCTGCGGCAACGGCGAAGGCTCGGGCAAGGTCGCTCGCCACAAGAATCATCA
>JAGWZD010000302.1 GCA_018968995.1 Bdellovibrionales bacterium | reverse complement strand
GTGGTTCAACAGGCTCACTCTCCGGGTCTGTCTGTGGTAAGCCTCCAAGATTCCGTTCGCTCACAGGGAGAAATTTCATGAAGTTCAAAGTGCTTGTTGTTGACGATGACGCCGATCTCAGACTCTCTGTAGCCTCTGCACTGTCTGAAAACGATTACGTTGTCGATCAGGCCACAAATGGAGAAGAGGCGGTCAATAAGGTTCACGCGGGTAAATACAACCTAGTGCTGATGGATGTGAATATGCCTCGGCTTTCGGGCCTTGAAGCGTTGAAAGATATCAAGTCCTACGACCCCTCGATCATTGTTATTATTCTTACTGCATTCGCCAATGTGCGAGACGCAATCGAAGCTACAAGGCAGGGGGCCTACAATTATTTAGAGAAGCCGATTAAGGCCGACAATCTGGTGTACATGGTAGACAAGGCTTTAAAGGCTCATAATCTGGTGAAGAGCGTCGCCTTCTCAGCACCTGTCTTTAAAATGCCAAATGGCACCGAGTTTGTTGGTCAAAGCACAGAGATGAAACGGGTCTTTTCAGTCATCGACAAGCTCTCTCGTGTCGATACGGCGGTGCTCATCCGTGGAGAGAGCGGTACCGGAAAAGAGCTTGTTGCTCAGGCACTACACTATAATAGCCCTAGGAAAGATAATCGTTTTGTCACAGTAAACTGCTCAGCGATTCCAGAAAATCTAATTGAGAGTGAATTTTTTGGGCATGAAAAGGGCGCATTCACGGGGGCTGACTCTCGTAAAATTGGAAAGTTTCAATACGCAGACGGTGGCACCTTATTTCTTGATGAAATCGGTGACATCTCCGCTGGGATGCAAGTAAAGCTACTCCGGGCGTTGCAGACCAAGCGATTCACCCCTGTAGGGGCAAATCGAGAAGTAGAGGTAGAAGTTCGAATTGTAGCCGCAACAAATCGAAATCTAGAAGAGATGATTCGTAATGGCCTTTTTCGGGAGGACCTATTCTACCGGCTGAACGTCTTGCCGATACAGCTACCTGCCCTTCGTGAGCGAAAAAACGATATCGAGCACTTGATTAAATACTTTATTGACCGCTTCAATCAACAGCACCGACAAGCTGGGGGAGCTTCTAACCTCAGAGGTGTTCAACAACCGATCTCGGGAGTAGAGCAGGATGCGCTCGAGCTTCTCAAAGCTCACTCTTGGCCTGGAAATATTCGAGAGCTTGAGAACGTTGTCGAGCATGCCTTTGTCATTGAATCGGGCGCCAAGATATCTATTGAAAGCCTGCCTTCCAGCATTACCGGAAGAAGGCTGTCGCGCTCGGATCAAACCGACACGGTATCTGAGAGCAACGATCGTGACGACGAGTCTTTGCTGGACTCTACTGAAACGCCATCAACGATCGACGTAGGATTTAAGCTTTCCGTGAATCGTCTCGATTTCCAGGCAAGCAAAGAAGAATTTGAAAAGCAGTTCTTGATCAGCGCCCTTAAGGCCTTCAAAGGACGCATCAACCAGACGGCCCTTCATGCGAACATTCCAAAGAAGACCCTGCTTCGAAAACTTGAAAAATACAGCATTAATGCGCGTGAGTTCTCGGGCAAGTCGGATCCGTCTTAATTTTTAAGCAAAAGAAAAGCCCACCTCGGCGGGTGCCGAGGTGGGCTTAAGATCATCGATTAAAGCTTCTCGAGCGCTTTATCTTCGATTTGAATTTTAGACTGCTCGCGAAGCTTGGCCAGGTATTCCTGACCCAACTTTTGACGAAGCATTCCCGTAGCTTTCATTTCAGCTTCTTCAAAAGGAAGCGTCTTACCTGCCTTCTTTTCCAGTACTTTGATCACATGATATCCATAAACGGTCTTCACTGGACCAACAACTTCACCGGCGTTCGCGGCGAATGCGGCCTTTGTGAATTCAGGATCGAGCTGATCACGAGTAAAAAAACCTAGCTCGCCACGATTATTTTTCGCCGATGGATCTCTGGATTGCTTCTCGGCGAGCTTCTGAAAGTCAGCTTTAGGATCTTTTAGCTTAGTAAGAATCTCGCGTGCCTCGGTATCAGTAGAAACCAAGATATGCTGAGCGCGCACTTGATCTGAATTGAAAAGCAGTTTGTTCTGATCGTAAAATTTCTTCGCTGCAGCCTGTGTCACGCGGCTAGAGAGATTTTTCTCTAAAAGTCGAGCCACCATCTGCTGCCTTCTGAATGATTCAACGGCTAGCTTTATCGACTCCTCTTCTCCTAACTTCTGACGATCGGCCTCCTGATTGAGGAGCTCCTGATCAATCATGCTCAAAAGAATCTGTCGGCGATTGGTCGGATCCTTCAGAATATTGTTTCGCTGCCCCTCACTGAACTGTCCTAGGGCCACTTTAAGATCCTGATCCGTGAGCTGCTTCTGGTTTACAGTGGCAATCACTGCTGCACCAGCGACTCCGCCGATAAAAACGCTCAAGCTCACTGCCAGCCCTACCTTCATCATTGACTGCCTCATGCCAACCGTCCTTTCATCCATCAGGTTCCCTGGACCTCCACCCATCTCATCCTTTTAGACGTACTGGTGGAACAGCTTATTATAATGGTCTTGAACCTTGCCCAGGTCGACACGATTCAAGAAACTCGAAAAACTCATCCAGACGGCTACTCCATTCAAATCCGAGAACTGAGGAGGAAGAAACAGAGGTGCATCGATGAGCCCCTCTTTGTGCTTCCTATACAGCAGTGGAATGTCGTCAACCGCCAGTTTGCCAACAAAGAGGAACGGAATCAACTGTGGGTGTCCGGCTCGAATCGCCGCCCGCATAAAATTGTAATTTTCGATAAAACCTTTGCAGTAGGAAATATCCTTGGTGAATGGAGCCCCCCCTTCGACCACGCCCCCGCGAAAGACCCGAAGGGCGTTAAAAAGGCACTCGTCCTCAGAGTATCCCTCAGTTCGATAGAATTCGATTAACTCTAGGATATTCGCGCCATCCTCGGCCTTATCGATTCCAAGTATTCGGTCATTGATGTGCTTTGCCCGTCGGGGATAGGTGCGGAATGTAAAGATCTCGAG
>JAGWZD010000301.1 GCA_018968995.1 Bdellovibrionales bacterium | reverse complement strand
GTGGCAATGGGGCCATTGGAGAGTGCTTGAATCTTCGGAACTTGGGTAAACATCCAGAAGAATAGAATGGCTGAAAAAAGAAGGAGTACTTCGACGCGGTTGGCGAGAAGTGACTTCATGAGTCTACCTCCCGTTCAATCAGAACTAAGCTGAGGTCATCGGAAAGCGGACTTTTAGATTTCATCAAGGGATGTGAGCTGAGAATTTGGCGCGATAACGCCGAGGCACCTAGTCGATTGGAGTCTTTTAGAATTTTTCTGAGATCCTTGATTCGAAAGTTTGATTTGTCTTGTTTGAGCGGCGGAGCAATCAGGCCGTCTGAGAACAGCACGAGTCTGCTGCCGACTTTCCAGTCATAGCGCAGATTTCTTCTGATATTGCCTTCTTGAGCGCCCAGAAGCGGAGAAGATTCTCCTAGCGCAATCGGCCCCTTCCCAGCGTCGGGGTGGTCGTGTGGATGCAAGAGATATGGTGGAGGGTGGCCCGCGTTGCTAATCGTGAGAGTCTGCTCGTTTGGATTAAGAACGATCGCTACCCCGGTGGCCACAAACTCGCCTTTTGTCGAGCTTAAGAGCATTTGGCTTACCGCCTCGAGCACAGAACTCGGATCAAGATAGAATTCAGGGTGGGCGCGAGCCTGATTTCCAATGGCAGCGATAAAGCCTCTGAGAGTTGCAGAGATCAGCGCTGCGCCAGTGCCGTGGCCAGAAACATCAAACATCAGCACCATATGGCTTTCTTGGCCATTTTTGTCAGGAAGACTATAAAAACCCCACCAATCGCCACCGCAAAATTCAGCGGGAGAGACTGTTCCTACGATTCGGTGGCCTAAAATTCTTAACTCCTTAGGAGGAAGCAGAAGCCTTTGTACTTCGCCAGCAGTGCTGAGTTCAAACGAGAGCTTGGCTTTTTGCACCAGCTCTTCGGTCATTTTAAGGATGGTTGCACTTAAAGTATTCAAAGCTCGGCGTACTTGCGAGAACTCGTCGTTCCCAGACTCGTCGAGCTTCAGGTTGAAATCTCCACGGCCGACTCGGTCGGCGGAAGTGATAAACTCTTGGATCGAGTGGGCAAAGTTTCGTGCCAGCAGGCGACCAATCAGTAGCGAGAGTGCAATCATTCCCAGCGCAAGATAAAGGGCTCGGGTTCTGCTGCTCTCGACCGTAGCCAAGACCGCGGGTAAGTAAGTCAAACGGGCTAGATCCCAGCCGGGCCGGATTGACGAATACGTAAGAAGGCCCCCATCTCCAAAATTTGCAACGGTGGGAAGTGGGGATTCACTGCGTTCTTTCTTTGCTAAGGCTTCGAGTAGATCAGCAGAAGTGGCTTGAATTTCACTCAGTGACCGGCGGAGAAAATTCAGTCCATCCTCCGTCCAGGCGAGCTTTCCATCCACCACTAAAAAGCCCGTGCTGTAAGTGGTACTTTGAAAAGCGGCCATACTCAGCATGGAGAGCCGTAAAGATTCTTTATTGGGGTAGAGAACCAATAAATACGGAATCGGAAATGGCAGCAAGCTTTCAATGACTCGCGCGTTTGACGTCAGATTTTCTGGATTTTTCTGAGCTTGTTGGCAGCTCTCCATGAGTTCCAAGCGTTTTGACCAGAGAAGGGGATCTTTTTCAATGGACTCAAAAATCGGGGCAAAAGCTTTCGACAGGTGCACCTCAGGAGCTTTGCCCGCCGCGCAAGGGTGGTCGATTGCGAGGATATAATCGGTGCTCTGTGAAATTTGGTCGGGGCTGAGACGATTGGCGTTTTCGATAAGCCACGACAGACTTTTCATGGCGTGCAGCCCTGAAACACGTTCGTTATTTTTTACGGCCTGCATTTTATCGAGCTCGAACTTATTAATCGAGTAAGTCGCAAAAATGCCTAAAGTTACCGTTAGCAAAATTGCATTGGTAAAAATGAGTTTGGTCTTAAAGTTAATGTCGCTAAAAGCCATAGGCTTAAGCTAATGATATCGCGCTCCTTTTTGGAATGCGCGCTCTTTCTGTGGGTTGCGGGTTTTAGACTTAGACCTCGGCCCGAGGGCCGGGAGCCTGAGAAACGGCTTGCAGCGCCACCGGACGAGCTAGTCCCAAGGTGTGTTTCACCCAGCGTCGCAGGAGTTCGGTTCCTCGTTCCACTTGTTGCCAAGCGATCGCCGTCTCTCGGCTGACCTCAGCGATGTGCTCGCCCTCGAGATTGTGCATCATCACTTTGAGAAGATTCGAGAAGCCAGCCAAGTGGGGATCGGCCGCTGCAAGACGATCTACTAGTTTCTGAAGCTCCAGGATTCGTCGTCCCATTGTCTCGAGTTCCTGCCGGTCCTCCACAGACATGATCTTTGAAGACTTCAGCTGGATGGCTTTTTTATTCAGCTGCTGAGCACTGCGGACAGCCTCTTGGCTGACTCGCAAAAGAACTCCGGAAGACTCTTCGAGTGAACGCAAATCCTGAAGAAGAGCTGGCCGGATCGCGTTTCGGCTGATTTCAGCGCCGTCTTTTGCGGTCCAACCGCAGTGCCAAAGACGAGCAATCTGACCGTTCACTATCGCTAGCCAGTCTTTAGGGGCCAGCGGACGCTGAAACTCACTCTGATAGGTCACACCTCCGCCATCTTCAGCGAGGCGGATTCGAGAGACTCTCAGGTCAATCCAGTCACTCAATCGGCTGAAGCCCAGTTTTTCGAGATGCTGCTCAAAGCTTCGGCTTCTTCGGTGAGACCATTCAAAGTGTAGGTAGGACCACGCCGCGTAGGTGGCCTCGGGGACAACCGGTACAGAGATATCCGTTGGCGCCAGCAAAAGATGACCGTTGCCGTAGGCCGCGCGGGTGTAATCGGGCGAGTGATCCTTACAGATCTCCAAGACACGGGTTCCTAAGATCGAAGCCAAATTGGCTGAATAGTGAGTGGAAGTAATCAGCCACTGGCATTGAGTGAGACAGTCGATCCACAGATCGAAATCAGTTTCACCTACGAGATTCAATATTCTCTTTTCTTCGATCGACGAATTGAATGTGGTTCGTACCGAGTCTCTCGCGAGCTCTCGA
>JAGWZD010000300.1 GCA_018968995.1 Bdellovibrionales bacterium | reverse complement strand
TTCTGGTGCCAGACCAGAAGGGCTCAGAGGCCCTCAGGAACCAGTTGGTCCAGGTCAAAGTGGGCCGCTTGATTGAGGACCCCCAGAACCATGATTTCGCCCTCGAAGTCATTGAAATGATAGGAAATTGACAAGTTCCAACGAGTTCTGTAGACACGCTGCACCATCATGGATTTGGAACTTCTACAGCGCCGACTCGGGTATTTTTTTGGAGATCGAGGGATCCTGATCCAATCACTCACTCATACCTCCTATGGTCATGAGCACCACCCGGAAAAGCCTCTAGCTCAACGAGATAACGAGAGATTGGAGTTTCTGGGAGATGCCATCCTCGACGTGATTGTCTCAGATCTGCTTCTTGAAAACTTTCCCTCGGCCAGCGAAGGGCAGCTTTCAAAAATGCGAGCCGCTGTGGTCAACGAAAAGACCCTCGCTCATGTCGCCAAGACTGTGTACCTCCAAGAATGCTTGCGCCTTGGAAAAGGTGAACTTCAAACGGGAGGCAATCAAAAACCCTCGATTCTTTCGAGCGCCTTTGAAGCCGTGATCGCCGCCATCTATATCGATGGGGGCTACCATGCGGTGTACCCCGTGGTGAGGCACTTATTCGCACCACTTTTTGCTGACGAAAAAGACCTCATTCTCTTGTATGATCACAAGACTCAGCTGCAGGAACTCGCTCAGGCCAAACATAAAGTCACACCAAGCTACCACTTAGTAGGAGCTGAAGGACCTGATCACGCGAAACGCTTTGAGGTTGAGGTAAGATTGCTGGAACGTGTGCTCGCTCGTGCTCAAGGGTCCTCTAAGAAAGAAGCCGAACAAAACGCAGCACGTGCTGCAATGGATGTTCTACAAGCCTAGAGTAACTCTAGGCCTTTAAGGAAATGTGCTCATGACAGTCGCCAGAAAGTCCGGCCTAGTGGCCATTGCAGGTCGCCCGAATGCAGGAAAGTCGACTTTGCTGAACCGCGTTCTTGGAAGTGCGGTGTCTATCGTTACCCCAAAGGCCCAAACCACTCGTGAGCGAGTTCTTGGAATTCTGACAGAGGCCCAGGGTCAGATCATCTTTGTAGACACCCCCGGAATTCACACTGCAAAAAAAGGGGGCTTCAATGAGTATATGGTTTCAGAAGCTGCCGAGGCTCTCGATGGACCGAATCTGATTTGGTATCTTGTGGATCCCGACTCGGCGCCTGAGCATGAAAAGGCTGTTCTTTCGTTGTTAGAGTCGAAAGCCGACCGCAATACTCCCATTTGGGTACTTCTCAACAAGTGCGATCTTCAACGACAAGTCAGCATCCTGAGTAAGACTATCGAAGACCGCCTCAAAGAACTCGGTTTTACCTCCTGTCGCTTTTTTTCCATATCAGGGCGAAAGGGAAATGGGGTTTCAGAACTCGTAGAGCAAAGTTGGCAACTGATGCCAGTGGGGCCTCTTCTTTTTTCTGATGAAGATCAAATCTCCGATCGACCCGTTCGCTTTTTTGTCGCAGAAAAAATTCGAGAGCAGCTTTTTTTAAAACTTGGAGATGAGCTGCCCTACAGCTGCGCAGTGGAAATTACCCAATACAAGGAGAAGGCCGATCCCATTCGAATCGAGGCGCTGATTCATGTCGAACGCGACTCGCAAAAAGGGATGGTCATCGGTGCGGGTGGAAAGAAGATCAAAGAAATTGGAATGGCTGCAAGAAAGACGATCGAGGAATTTATTGGAACCCCGGTTTTTCTCGGACTTCAGGTAAAAGTCCTACCTCATTGGACCCGGGATTCAGAGACCCTTAAGAAATTGGGCTATCACCTCCCGACCGACAAAAGGAAGAGAAGCTGATGAAGACCCCTCGAGTTCTCATTATGGGGCGACCCAATGTTGGTAAAAGCACCCTTTTTAACCGTCTTCTGGGTCGCAAAAGGGCGCTCGTTCATGATGAACCTGGGGTAACCCGAGACCGACTTGAGGAAACAGCCGAGTGGGTGTGGAACAAAACCATGCTCCCCGTTCGCCTAATTGACACTGGAGGCCTAGGAGCGGGTCATTTCTCGCGAGAAATCGAAGAACAAGTGCATTCTGGACTATCAGACGCTGATGCTATTTTGATCGTTTTCGACGGCCAGCAGGGAATGACCTCTGAAGACCGCGAAGTGCTCAAGAAAATGCGCGTCGCCGGGCTTTTTCAAAAGAAGCTTGTCATCGCGGTTGTGAATAAAGTGGATGCAGAGTCCCACGAGATTTATCAAAACGATTTTTTTCAGGCAGGGATAGACAAATTACTCACAGTCTCTGCTGAACATAATCGGGGCATCGACGACCTAAAAAATGAGATTCTCATGAGTCTCAATCCAACTTCAGCAGAAGCCGACTCGTTTGAAGAAGTTCAAGAGTCTGAGGAAACCACGCTGCCAAGAATCGCCATCGTTGGGAGGCCTAATGTTGGCAAGAGCACCTTAATCAATGCCATTTTAGGCCAGAAAAGAATGATTACTAGCCCCATTGCTGGAACCACGGTTGATGCCGTGGATAGCCTTGCCGAAATCGATGGACGACCCTGCGTCCTAATCGATACCGCTGGCATTCGCCGAAAAAGTCGAACCGACGAGGGCGTTGAGGTGCTCTCGGTTGTGCAAGCAAAGAAGGCCTTGGAGCGTGCGGATGTGGCGCTTCTGGTTTTGGATGGCGAATCGGGCCTCACAGAGCAAGACGAAAAAATTGGTGGACTCATTGAAGAAGCCGGCTGCAGCGTGGTCCTGGTGATTAATAAGTGGGACACTCAGTCGAGAAACCCAGATTTTAGCAAAGATGATGCTGCCGAGCGGGTTCGCAAAAAAATCGCCTTTTTGAAATACTCCCCAGTGATATTCACTAGCGGGCTGAAGCGCCAGGGCTTACGCGGAATAGGCGAACTGATTGAAGAAATCTTATCTCAACGCTCAACAAAAGTGGGCACCCATGAATTCACCGAATGGGCCAGAAAACAGTCCACGGTTCATAATCCAATGAACGCAAAGTTCTATCTCTCGCATCAGGTCAGCCGCCATCCACCCACTTTTGTTTGCCACGTGA
>JAGWZD010000299.1 GCA_018968995.1 Bdellovibrionales bacterium | reverse complement strand
CACCTATAGCTGCGAGGGGGAGGACTACACTCTTCGCTCAGGGGCAACGGTGAAGATGTCGCTGGGAGTGCAAAACACCACTGCGTTTACTTTTGCGTTGGATTTGAATGGCACTATGGCGGGAGGGGGCTTTGGGGATAATACCTCCGTGAAGTGCACTTTCGGATTCACAATCGATGCTTCAAAACTGTCTGCTGAAGAGCAGGTACAAGTCGATTGCTCGAACGCCACTTTTGGCTGCACTGTTGGCGAGGAAACCTTGAGCTGTGAGGATCTCAAGGAAGAACTCCAGTCCGGTGGCCCAAGTTGTAGCGTGTAAGAATCCGCTTTCTGAAAAATCAGTCGGGGCCAGGTGTTTCCACCTGGCCCCTTTTTTATGTCTTCAGTGACGTGTCGACGCTAGCTGCGGTGCGATAGGACAGGATACAATCGCGGCATTTATTACCGATTGTCCGGAGTACCGACTCCGCTCAGACTCAAACGCTATGACTGAACTTCAGATGAGTCTCCTCGTGGGTATTCCCATTCTCGTGATTGTAGTGTTCTACGTTTTTTTCCTTAACGTAGGACCCGATGAAATCGCCATTACTGAGCGAAAGTTTATCGGAAAAGAACTGGAGCCAGGACGGATCTTCGCCACCGAGGGTGAAGTGGGAATTAACGCCCAGTATCTTGCGCCGGGCCTTCATTTTGTTTTCTGGCCATTTGTTCAATTGGTATCGCGACAAAAGATGGTCAATATCGGGCCTCAGGAAATTGGAATTCTTGAAGCGGTAGACGGAGCAAAGCTTCCGGCGGGAGAGATTTTTGCGGACGATCCAGCCGCGTCGGTCCACAACCAGTTTCAAGAGCCGCTTCATTTTCTGAAAAGTGGCGGAATTCGTGGAAAGCAGCTTTCATTTCTCACTAATGGAGTCTTCAAGATCCATCCCTACCTGTTCAAGATTACTAAGGCTCCTGTTGTCAATATTGGTGCTGACGAACTTGGAATTGTGGATGCCACAGATGGCACTCCACTTCCGGCAGGCCGAATTTTTGCTGATGATCCAGCTGGAGAGAAGCATAACAATTTTCAGGATCCCGTTGCGTTCCTCAAGAATGGTGGAATTCGTGGCAAGCAGCTGCGTTTTTTGACCAATGGTACGTTTCGAGTGCATCCCGATCTATTTAAAGTCACGAAGATCAAGAAGACTCATATTCCTGAAGGTAAAATTGGAGTGGTGACTGCGATGGACGGCGCTCCGCTCAAAGTGGGGCAGCTCTTGGGCCGCTCGATTGAGGGCCATGATAATTTTCAAAAGCCAGATGTGTTTTTACATCAAAGCGGTGAAAAAGGTCCGCAGATCGACTTTCTTCGTCCAGGTACCTACAACATTAACACAGAGGTTTTTCGCGTCGAGGTTCGTGAGGCCGTACAGATTTTAGAAAACGAGATTGGCATCGTCGAGGCTCGTGATGGTCACGCCATGCAGCGAGACGAAGTGGTGGTAAAGACTCCAGAAAATCATAACAATTTTCAGGATGGTCAAAAGTTTCTCGATAACGGTGGTAGACGTGGTCCACAGGAAAATGTGCTGACCCCAGGAACCTACTACATCAACCCCTATCTGTTTTCTGTTTCGAAGCGAAAGCAGACCCATGTGGCGCAGGGTGAAGTGGCCGTACTGATTTCAAATATCGGGAAGGATCCGGAAGAGTATCTTCCACAGGCTGCTGAGTCGAGTTCCCTAAGTACGACAGGCGCGATGAGCGCTGAAGATCGGACTAAAACCCGGCATGTGGTGCCCAAGGGATACCGAGGCATCCAGAAAGACGTTTTGGGTCCTGGGTTCTACAATATCAATCCGCTAGCTTACACAGCAGTGATCGTGCCCACGATCACCCGTTCGGTAGACTGGAGTGGCGAAAAGGGCTCTGAGGCGAGTTTTGATCCGTTCCAGGTCGTCTCGTTCGATGGCTTCCCGATGCAGGTCGAAGTGCGTTGCCAGTACCGAATTTTGCCAGAGAATGCCCCTTATGTGGTGCAGAAGATTGGCTCGGTTGAGGAACTCGAAAGCAATGCCATTCATCCGCAGATTGACGGAATTTTTCGAGCTCAGGTTTCGCGTGTTCCGGCGATTGCTTATCAACAAAACCGTGCTGAAGAGCAGAAGTCTGCTGAAGAGGCCGTTCGCACGGATTTAGCGAAATACCGGGTAGAAGTGGTATCCGTGATGATTACTAATATCCATCTTCCTGAAGCGCTGATGAAGACCACGCAGCAAAAGAACCTCGCCGAACAGGAAAAGTCGATGTACGACGCCAAGCAGGAAGCCGAAAAGCGCCGTATTGAGTTCGAGAAAACTCGAACCGAGGCAGACTCTCAGGTGAAGATCATTACCGCTGAAGCTGGAATTCTAGTAGCTCAGCACGAGGCGCGGCAGACCGAAGAGCGAGCCAAGGGAGATGCCTCGAAGGTGCGAATGCTCGCAGAGGCTGAAGCCTCGCGAATTCAGCAAGTGGGGGATGCCGAGGCGGCCATCGTTCAGGCCAAGGGTGAAGCTCAAGCAAAAGCCTACCGAGACCAAGTGGGTGCTCTTACCGCTCAAGGGGTAACCTCCGTTGAAATCGTGAAGGCGATCTCTACTGCAGGACTAAAGATCACTCCAGATGTGCAGGTGGTCGGAGGTGCTAGTGGCCAAGGCGATACGGGACTAGTTCAGCTGCTGCTGGCAGACATGCTAAGACGCTCACCCACTCCAAACGCGTAAAGGGTTCATCGAGCCGAAGATGATCGAGCCTGACTGATCATCAGACCTCTTCGGCCACTATCATGGCCTGGAGAGAATCGACTAGGTGTTTTGCGCTCTGAGGCCATCGGGTCGTTTTCTCCAGAAGCAGGACTTAGCGAGCCGTCCACTAGCTTCTGGATAGCCTGAGGGTCTAGGCCAATCGGAGCAATTTGATCGACACCCACGATCGCTTCGCCGATGCGATTCATCTTGAAGACGATTCCTGATACAGGCATCGATTTCGAACCGTCGATCGCATAAAACTGCCAGTCTTCGCAAGACGGCCCATGCCTCTCCAGAGAGAGCTGCATTTTTG
>JAGWZD010000008.1 GCA_018968995.1 Bdellovibrionales bacterium | reverse complement strand
GTTTTTTGCGCCGAAGGTTTCTGGAAGCGAGAAGCCCACTTTTTTAGTGCGCTTTGAAACCGAGAAGGGGTGTGAGTTTTGTTCAGAAGCGCTGCCTTCGTTAAAACGACTGTTAGAGACAAGACTTTCTTCTCGAGGAGTTTCTTTTTCCTGGCCGAAAGATTCAGAGGTTTTGGCGCAGCCCGTGCCCACAAAATCTAAGAGCCTCTTTCCAGCGTTAAGTCAGCTACAAGTTCTTCAGTCGGTGAGGCAACTCGATGGATCCGTGGTTCTTCGAGTGGAGCGAGCAACTCGTAAAGATGACGAGTCAGGACTTGAGATCGAGCCGCAAGAGCGTCGCTATCGAATCATTTTCGGGCTCGCCACCGGGAAATATACCGAGATTCGCTCAGTTGAAGTTGGGCCAACAGATTCTACAGAGGCCTCCAGTAAACGTCTTTTTCTTGAGGCGATGAGTAGCTTAGGGGCTAAAGTTCAAGAGTCAGAAACGCGACTTGCGTCGCGTCCGACAGGACAAAACAATCCCGAGGTTCTTCTGAAAGTGGCTGGAGTTCGCGATTATTTTTCGCTGGCTCAGCTAAAGAGCCAAGTTCAATTGGCGTTAGGCGAGTTAGAGCCAGTCTCTGAGCGACGCCTCGGAAAAGGGATTTCAGTTTTAGCAGTCAGTAGCCGTTTGAAGCCCTCCGAGTTGAAAGTGAAGCTCAACGGTTTGGCTGTGGGTGCTGGAAAATTAGTGGTGAACGAGGTTTTAGAAGGCGAGTCGGTGATTGAAGTGGAGGCGGATATTCGATGAAAAATGCCAATAGATGGGTTGTCGTGGGTTTGGTGTTGCTCTTGACGGCATGTCAGCGTTCAAACGCGTTTAGGCAAGATCAAGACTATTATCGGGATAATTCGATGTACTCGCAAAAAAACGCCCCTGGTAGCGCCACTAAGCGTTTTGAGGCCATGGGCCAGCCTCGCAAGAAAATCGTGATTCTTGATTTTTGGAACGATACCCCGGTGAAGGCTGCAACCGTTGGCACCTTTGCGGCTGATGAGTTAAGGCGAAGCCTTTTTGTCACTCAACGACTGATCGTACCAACGGATGTACGAACCGATTTTTCAACAAAAGATTTTGTCCAGGTAGATCAGGCCGGCGAGGGTGTGAAAATAGCTCAGTTGATTCGCGAAGGTCGGCGAATGGGCGTTGCCGTGATTGGTATTGGACGTATTGGTAAGATTGTCTTTCGACAACGGGGCGATGACGTGGGTCTTTTAAGGCAAACCCAATCTCTTGCTGCTGCTGATGTCGAGATTAAGCTTTTTGATGTCTCTGCGGGTCGCGAAATTTTATCTATCGGCAAGTCGGGCCAGTCGAGCTCAAATAACTTAGTCAGCGTTGAAGGTGAAAACCAACAAAGCAGTGAGTATCGCTTAGAGCTCACAAAACTTGCACTTCGTGATGCAGTGGCGCAGTTAGTTCCCGATGTCATCAAGACGGTTGAAAAGCTTTCCTGGCAGGGAAGAATCGCCAAGATTGTGGGCGGTAAGTTCTATATCAATGCAGGCAAAGGGTCGGGCTTGATTCATGGAGATATCCTCAAAGTTCTTACGGCCGGAGAAGAAGTTTACGACCCCTCAACGGGCGCTTATTTGGGGCGTGCCCCAGGTCAGCTCAAAGGAACGGTCGAGGTCACGGATTTCTTAGGAACCGATGGAGCAGTGGCAGAGCTTCATACGGGCGGTAATTTTCAAGAAGGCGATACTGTACAGTTGTACTAGAGGGATTTGATGCTGCCTGTGGTTGAGGTTCGCCGGCATTTTTCGCATGCTCCGTGGACTTACGAATCGTTAGACTTGTATCAGCGACAGATCGCCGACCGGCTTCTGGCTCAGCCGAACTCCCTCGGCCGAGTGCTGATTTCTGAGCTTGCCCCAGTGATTACCTTAGGACGTCGGCCCTGTGGGCAGGACGTTTTGCTTTCACCGTCCGAGCTTCAGGCTTTGGGTTTAAGTCTTTACCAGACCGACCGCGGGGGGCGAGCGACCTATCATGGACCCGGTCAGTGGGTGATCTTTGTTGTGGACCGGCTCGACCGAATGACAGGAGACCGGCGGGGAGTTCGACGCGTGGTAGAGGGACTCTTAGCGGTGGCCCAATCGATTGGAGAGCGTTTTTTGGGGTCAGACGTGCATTTGCGTGACGGCGATGAGGCGGGAGTGTGGACTTCTCAGGGCAAGCTGGCCAGTGTGGGAGTTCAGGTGCACGAGGGGATATTGCTCCATGGCCTCGCCTTAAATGGCTATCGTACTGAGCAAAGCTTCCGAGGTCTCAGGCCCTGCGGGCTTGATGTACAAGCCGATTTTCTATTTCGGACACCCTCTGAGGACGAATTTCTGCGAATTCCGGCACTGGTTTCAGAAGAGCTGGTTCGGCATTTTTGGATTCAGGGTTGACGTGAGGGCTTCCGGTCAGTATGGACTCGGACTGTCTGAGGTCATGCTGTTGGCTCGTAGCTCAGCGGGAGAGCACCACCTTGACACGGTGGGGGTCGCTGGTTCAATCCCAGTCGAGCCAACCATTTCAAAGGCCTCAAGACGGGCCATCCTCATGCCTGACAAATCGGAGTTGACGCTGGCAAGCGGTCGCTGTTAAGACCCCGTCTTCGAGTTTACTGAAAGGAAAATTTGCAAATGGCTGTCACTATTCGACTTTCGCGCCAGGGCGCGAAGAAAAATCCAACCTTCTTGATCGTCGCTGCGTCCGACAAGGGCAAGCGCGACGGAGCTTATCTTGAGCGTCTTGGTCAGTATTTCCCCAAGGCCGCAAAAGACAAGATCAAGGTCAACCTGGAAGCCGTCAAAGCCTGGCAGGCCAAGGGCGCCCAGGTCACACAAACGGTTGGACAACTCCTCAAAACCCTTGCAAAATAATCTCTAGGCGATCCATTCAGGCTCTCGTCATTTTAAGAGGCCAGAACTGATCGTGCGGTGCGTAGGCGCTGACGTGGTTGGCGCGCGGAAGTAGAACGTCTCAGTGTGTGTTGAAACGCGAGGAGATGCACGATGCCAGGAGAAAAAGGGAGTAGCGAGTTAACCCATCTGATCGAGGTGATTGCCAAGAGCTTGGTCGACAGTCCAGCTCAGGTGCATGTCAACGAAGTGGTGGGCGAGAACACCACGGTGATCGAGCTTAAGGTCGCCAAAGAAGATATCGGAAAAATTATCGGCAAACAGGGGCGGACTGCCCAGGCCGTTCGGACTGTGCTGAATGGGGCTTCGACGAAGCTCCGAAAGCGCACCGTTTTAGAGATTGTTGAATAACGTTTCACTTCAATCCATTCAATTTCTCACGCTCTTTCCAGAGCTGATTTCGCCTGCCCTTCAGGTGAGTCTTCTGGGAAAGGCTCAAGAGCGCCACCTCATGCAGTATGGCGTCACTCAGATTCGAGATTTCGCGACCGATCGGCATCGCTCTGTGGACGCCACACCTTACGGAGGTGGCGAGGGGATGGTGCTTCGGGTCGACGTCCTGCATTCGGCCTGGCAGTCGTTGGTTCAACGTCATCCTGAGAAGCGTCGTCGAACCCTCCTGATGTCGCCACAAGGGCCGCATTTGACCCAAGAGAAGGCCTCGGCGCTTCTGGCCTACGAGGAGCTTATTTTGGTCTGTGGGCATTACGAAGGCGTGGATGAGCGTTTCATCGAGCTCTGTGTCGATGAGGAACTCTCGATCGGCGACTACATCCTTACGGGTGGCGAACTGCCCGCGCTGGTGGTGGCCGATGTGGTGACCCGGTTGATTCCTGGGGTCGTGGGCAATGAGGACTCCATCGCTCACGATAGCTTGGAAGAGGGCTTGCTCAAGTACCCTCAATACACCCGTCCTCGCGAATTTGAGGGCCTCGAGGTGCCGCCGGTACTACTGGGGGGCAATCATCAAGAGATCGCCAAATGGAGGCAGGCTCAGCGCGAGCAAAGGACTCAGCTCAAACGCCCTGATTTGCGTGTAAAACATCCGAAAAAATAGGGGTGCATCGCCAGGCCTACCGTGATATCCGAGCCCAGCTGTGTCGGTACCGGTTTACGTGGTTTTGCTGCATCATCCCATGCGTAATCGTGAGGGGAAGATTGTGACCACGGCGGTCACGAATCTGGATATCCATGATATCTCGCGTTCGTGTCGCACCTTTGGAGTGAAGGAGTATTTCCTCGTCACTCCGATTGAAAGCCAGCACGACTTGGTTCGCCGAATTCTGGGCCATTGGGGTGAAGAGCCTTCACAAAAATGGCATCCAGATCGAGCCGAGGCTCTTTCAAGGGTTCGGGTTGAGGCAACCTTTGACGGTCTTTTAGATCGGCTCACTCGTGAGCACGGAATGAGGCCTGAAGTCGTTCTTACTGATGCAAGTGATCTCGCAGGCGGAATTTCTTATTCGGATTATCGAAAGGAACTTGAAGCCCGCGCGAGCACGCCGAGTCCTCGTCCAGTGGTCCTTGTTTTTGGCACTGGCTGGGGAGTCGACAGTTCCTTTCATCCCGCGGTAGATCGGATCCTAGCTCCGATCTACGGGCCGGAAGGAAAACAAGAAGAAGGGGGCTATAACCACCTTTCCGTCCGAGCGGCTGCCGCTATCATTTTAGATCGGCTTTTCGGGCGATAACCGGTTCTTGGCGAGAGCGTCTCGCGAAGAATGACAACTGGCTAGGGTTTGCGGTTTCCCAAAAGGGGCTGTGTCTTTTAAAAAATGGAGTGTGTTGCCATGGCAACTACCAAAACCAAGTATCGTCGTAAGTCGAAGAACGCTGTTCTTCCTTTGAAAAACCTCGCTGCAAAAGTAGCGATGATTGAAAATCCACAAATCCGTCCAGATATGCCGGAATACAAAGCCGGTGACACCGTTCGCGTTCACGTGCGCATTAAAGAAGGCGATAAAGAGCGCGTTCAGGTTTACGAAGGTGTTGTGATCGCGCGATCCAACCGTGGTGGAAGCAAGTCTTTTGTAGTTCGTAAAATTTCCCACGGCGTAGGCGTGGAGCGTATTTTCTTGGAGACTTCTCCAAAGATCGCCAAGCTCGAAGTGGTTCAAGAAGGCCGCGTTCGTCGAGCGAAGCTTTACTATCTTCGTGCTCTTGAAGGTAAGGCTGCCAAGATCGACCAAGAAGTCGAGACTCAGGCTCAAGCCGCAGCTTCAGCAGCAGCTAAAGAAACTAAGACGCAATCCAAGAAGTAATTTTTGGAGCATAGGCGGGGTTCCCTTTTCGGGGACCCCGCTTTTTTTATGCCAAAGACCCCCTCGCCAAAACCCTCTTTGGATCACGAGCGAAAGTCAGGATTCCCTGACCGCATTGTTATTGGTGTGGACGAAGTTGGGCGAGGCTGTCTGGCAGGCCCGGTGATGGCAGGAGCCTTTGCTTTCACGGCTGCCGAAGACCTCCATCCTCCCGAATGGCTTTCTCAGGTTCGAGACAGCAAGCTGCTGAGTTCAAAAACTCGAACAGACTTGTACTCGAAATTAAGCAGCTGGACGGCCCATTGGGCTGTGGCCTCCGCAAGCGTGGCGGAAATCGATAGTCTCAATATTCTCAGGGCGGCTGAGCTTGCGATGCAGCGAGCCGTCGAGCAGGTGATCGAGGGTCTCCGTCGTTCACTCGGAGAAAAAGTCGACTCGCAGGTTCATATCCTAGTGGATGGAAACCGAGTGCCCAGTTATTTCCGAGGAAAAGCCACCGCCATCGTGGGCGGTGATCGGTTATGCCTGAGTGTGGCCTGTGCTTCGGTTTTGGCGAAAGTGCAGCGTGACGAGCTTTTAGTGCGGCTCGATCAGCTTCATCCCGGTTATGGACTAGCCGTCCACAAAGGCTACGGCACCCCAGAACACCTGAAGTGTTTAGCGAAACTTCGCCCGAGCCCCGAGCATCGTCGAAGCTTTGCTCCCGTTCGACAGGCTCTCGAGTCTAGAGGAGATTAAATCCTCGATTTCTTCTCAAGCTTCACGAGCTTATTGTAGATACCCAAAAGTAGAAGTGAAGGCGCCCACAGGCCGACAAAATTAGCCCAGGATTTTTGCCGTGTGCTTGTCGCAAGCACAAGAGATGCAATAGCGCTTAAGCCAGCAGCTGCGACAAAGCCGCTTGCTGGGATATTTTTTGCGCGTTCTGAAATTTCATGTCCCATTTGTGCAGCACGAGTTCGAAATCCCTGAGAGCGACTCTCGTAACGATCCATCAGTTTTTCAGCAGATGTAGTAGCCATAATTTTGGAGGCCTCCTTCTTTAGGAGTGTGCAATGAGAGCACCAACAAATCCTCAATCCCTAAACCATGCGACTATCCTCAGACACCAGAGGCGTAATCTGACAGGAAAAAAAGCGGAGGACCTAGCATGCCAAAGCTACCTCAGTGTGGGCGCTCAGCTTTTGGTGCGAAATTATCGACTTCGATGCGGTGAAGTGGATTTAATCTTTGAGGAGCCCGCGGCTGAGGGGCCACAGTTTAGTCTAAAGTCTCCGACTCTTGTCTTTGTTGAGGTTCGAGCTCGGTCTCCGCAGTGCAGCTGGGAGAGTCCTGAAGAGTCGTTATCGGCTTCGAAACTTCGGCGAATTCGTCTCACGGCAGGTCATTTTCTGAGCCATTATCGTGGGCCAGCGCAATCTATTCGATTTGATCTGGCAAGTTGGGATCTCAAGATGATTCGCATTTTTAAGAACTTTTGGTGGTACTGATTCGCAATCTTTGAGAAATTGGGATTATGAGATGCTTCCGGGGTCGAGTCTTCTTTGTCTTCAGCGCAATGTTGCTGGCGCTATCGAATCATTCGCGAGCTTCAGACTCTGAGTTGGACTCACAACCGGTTTACGATGTGTTGGCCTTTGCGAGCACAGGCGCCATGATTGGATTGGGTGCTGGGCTGGTGCTTTGGCCAATCAGCCGACGATTCAACACCGTCCCGGTCGGCTTAGGAGTGGGCGCTTGTTTGGGGGCAGCCGTAGGGTTGTACCATGTGACTCACACGGATGATCCCCAAAATCCTTTTCTGGGGCTGAATCTTGATGTGCCCCGAGGCACGGGAGCAACGGCTCCCGTGGTCCTCAGTTACACTTTGAGATTCTAGTTCCGGTCAGTTGTTCTGGCTGTAATCTTTTCGTGCGCGCTCTTCGGTGTCGTAGAAGTCGAACTCGTCCTGCTCGTCGAATGCACGAATGATTTTTTGGAATTCACTGCCGACGTGGCAGTAGCGTGGCTTCACCCCTGCACGTTGATTAAAGTCTTTCAGGGTTTGTACGAAATTCGATATGCCACTAGATCCCACGAACTCTAGTTTTTTAAGATTAAAGATCACCTGAGTGGGTACAGAGTCCGTCTTGCTCTGTTGAATGATCTTGCGGAGATCCTCTTTAAAAGGCTGCTGGGTTTCAAAATCCAGTTTGCCATTTACTTCGACAACGATTGCACCGTCTGATTTTTTGATTTGTGTTTTCATATGGTCCCTGTTTGAAGCTACTCCTAGGGTTTAATTATGAGTTCGACAGCAGGGGCCTCCAAGAGGCAAAAAATTCCGGGTTCATCTGTTCCAGGGCTTCCAGTGGGAGTTTGGGTAGTTGCTACACCTATTGGTAATCTGGCGGACCTCACCGATCGAGGGCGCTTGGCCTTAGAGCGTGCGCAATGGATTGCGTGTGAGGACACGCGTCGAACCCGTTCACTGCTTTCAGCATTAGGTCTATCCGCCGTGGATTCGTCCGGAATCACTCGATTGCGGCGCTATGATCGGCACACGGAACCCAAGCTTTTGCAGGAGTGGATTCAGGAACTCAAAGGATCCGGGCATTCGATAGCCATCGTCTCCGACGCTGGCACTCCTGCCATTAGCGATCCAGGGGCCTTACTGGTTCAGATAGCGCATCAGGAGGGAGTTTGTGTGACTCCTGTCCCTGGACCCTCGGCCGTCGCAGCTCTATTGAGCGTGACGGGCTGGCCTGATTTAGAAGCGTTTGGTTTTGCAGGTTTTTTGCCACGCTCCGAAAGTATTCTTCGTGAGTCTCTCGAAAGAATGTCTGAATGGGCGAAAGCTTCCAAACGATCGTGGGTTTCTATCTGGTTTGAGAGTCCAGAGAGAGTGGTGACCTCATTAGGATGGATTGCGGACTGCTTGAAGGATCTGCCTGGTATCGAGCTCTGTGTGGGCAAAGAGTTAACAAAACTTCATGAAAAGCTTTTCCGAGGAGAGCTTCAAACGGTGCTGGATCAGGTTCAGGGCGAAATTGAACGGGAGGGGGCTCTGGGAGAATGGGCTCTGGCCATTCGGTTCCCCGTTGTTGACGCGCCTCATGGGCCAAGTGCAGCAGACTCGGATTGGCTTCCAGTTCTGGAATGCCTGTTGGATGCCGAGGTGAAAACCTCTGAATGTGCGCGGATTATTAGTCATCGCTTTGGCGTTTCTCGCGAGAGGGCCTATTCGCAAGCAATGGAGACCAAAAAAAAGCGGAGGGGGGGTTGACGGGTCGCTGTGCACCCGTAGACTCAGTGTTGTGGTTGTGGTTTGAATCCAAGGAAGGATTCAAGGGAGAAAAAAGTTTCTCAATTCTCGTGGGCCTCAGTGCAGTCAGGACGACGTCGCACTGGGGCTTTTTACTTTCTAGTCCGTTTGATTCCGACTCGGTCGCCTGCTAAGGTCGAGGCGTCATGCCATGGTTCGATGATTTAAAAACGCCGCGCATTAAGTCGGTGAATCTTCAGGATTCACAAAAGGTTTCCCGCGTTCCTGAAGGGCTTTGGATCAAGTGCCCCTCGTGCAGCGAGATCCTTCAGTCGAAAACTTTAAAAGAGAATCTTCAGGTTTGTCCGGAGTGTTCACATCACTTTCGGGTTGGGGCAGTCGATCGGATCTCGATGCTCAGTGATGAGGGGTCTTTTGAGGAATATGCCGAGGATCTAGTTTCGACTGATCCCCTGGAGTTCGACGACACCAAATCCTACAAACACCGCCTGCGCGCAGCGGCTGATACAACGGGTCTTCGAGATGCCTTTGTGGTGGGCAAGGCCACGTTAAAGGGGCTTCCGTATCACCTGGGGGTTTTTGAGTTTAAGTTTATGGGTGGAAGCATGGGGGTTGTCGTCGGCGAAAAAGTATCCCGACTTTTTGAAGCATCCCTTCGTGACAAACTTCCTGCTGTTGTGGTGTCGGCTTCGGGTGGTGCTCGAATGCAGGAAGGAATTCTCTCTTTAATGCAGATGGCGAAGACAAGTGCCCTGATTGGAGAGCTTCGTCGAAATGGAATTCCATATATTTCAGTTCTAACGGATCCGACCACGGGCGGAGTGGCTGCGTCTTTCGCGATGCTGGGGGATGTGATTATTGGGGAACCCAAAGCTCTCGTCGGGTTTGCGGGCCCTCGCGTGATCGAGCAAACCATTCGGCAGTCTTTGCCTGAAGGGTTTCAGCGGAGTGAGTTTTTGATGCAACACGGATTCGTAGACCGAGTGGTGGCTCGCAAGGATCTAGCTTCCGAACTCTATCAATGGATGCGCCTACTTGGCCGATATACCTGTAAGTTTCCTGCGGAATGTTTCAACTGATTGGCGGAAGGTACAGATGGCTCTTAGGAGTGTTTTCGTTTCTGGCCCTAAGCCAGTCTGTCTCACTCGCAGCGACTAATGGCGCTCTACATTGGTCAGCCCGTAAGCAGGTTTGGGATCGAAAAACCAATATTGTGAGTCTCTGGGGATCTGCTTCGCTCGTTCAGCCGGGAGAAGTTCTCACTGCTGATGAAATGCAGATCGATCTGAGGCGCCGATTGGTTCGCGCCCAAGGGCATTGCATCTTCTTGTCGCGGGATGTGGTGATGCAAGGTCAGACCATGGAATTTAACCTTGATTCCCGAAATGGAACGATTCTCGGAGGTCGGGTTTCCACAGAAAACTTCACCATGTCTGGCGAGCGCATCAGTCGGTTAGGCGAAGGGCGCTTTCAAGCGATCCATGCAGAGTATACGACTTGTAAAGACTGCCCTCAAAGTTGGAGTGTGTATGGCGAAAAGGTCGATCTGACCTTCGGTGGGTACGCGCGTCTGTCGGGTGTTCAAGGCAAAGTAGCGGACGTTCCAATAACTTGGTTTCCATATGCTATTTTTCCTCTGAAGACTGAAAGACAGAGTGGGCTATTACTTCCGCGTTTCCGCTTTTCGGGGAGTGATGGTTTTGTTTTCGTGCAGCCTTTTTTCTGGGCCGCGAGTCGCAGTGTAGACTTTACATTGGGTCTCGGAAATTACAGTAATCGTGGTTTTCGCGCCGAAATCGAAGGTAGATACAAACTTTCAGACCGAAACGAAGGTCAAGCAAACTTCTTTTTTCTTCGTGATGAAACCTACCGATCGGTGAAAAGGGATTTTTCTGTAGGCAGTCTAGGTGCGCCAGTCGCGCAGCCCTCGCGCTGGGGTTTTTTCCTGACTCAGAAGCATCAGTTAAACTCGGCGTGGAACCAGAAGCTTCAGGTTGAAGAGGTTCGAGACACTGATTATCCATCAGAGATCGGAGATGTACCAAGTCGAGCGGATTCAGTTTTGACTTCAACCGTTTCGCTTACGCGTACAACTCCGCAGGCGAGTATTGTGTTGTCCGCTCAGCGTTTTCGGAATCGAATTGGCGAAGACCCGATGCGGTTCGATACCCGAGTCGTCCAACCACTTCCCCTGTTAACGGTCACTAGCAACGAACGACCCTTGATCTTTGGATTTAATGGGGGAGTGACTTTTGGGTTGGCCCGTTTCGATCGTGGAGCTAGTGATTTTGATCCAGATGTTCTGGAGAGTGCTTCACCGATGCTGACAGGCGGAGCACCACGTTTTGGAGTCGATCCGATTCGAAAGGCAACACGTCTTAGCTTGGTTCCAAGACTTTACTATTCGGGTAGTATTTTTGACGGGATTTCGGTGGTTCCTTCAGCTGAGTACCGCGCCAGTTATTACGACTTTCCGTCCACCTCGGGCGTGGGTCCGCTAATGCGCGGCTATCTCTTGACCCAGCTTGATATTTCTTCTCAGTTGGAACGAGTCTACGACAATAAGTACAAACATCTGATTCGGCCGCGAATCTCATATTCATTAATTCCGTCAGTGCAAGAGTCGGCAACTCACCCTTTTGTGGGACAGATGCGATATGCACAGTCAAAAGGGTTTTCTGGATATAACTTTGACAACTTGGACATTATCCCACGAGACACCACTCGCTCGTACAACAACTATTTTCTTCCTCTCGGAAATGCAGTTACCTTCGGATTCTCGAGTCAGCTCATTCAAAAAAAATCTGAAGGTGCATACTCAAGAACTGTTGAACTAGTGGCTGGGCAGACCCTTAATTTTAGAGAGTATCGACTTCCGGCGGAGAGTAGACAGCCATTCTCACGATTTTCTAGCGCGCTGCTTTTAGAATTCGAGCGTCTATCTTCCTCGGTGAATTATTTTTACTACCCCTATGCTCAATCTGTGGCGCCAAGTAATCGCAACAAAGTTAGCGCGAACGTTGCATGGAATTGGCAAAGGGGCGTACGCCAGCGAGTTCTCGAGTTCGACCGGAGCATCTCTCTCGGCTATCAGTACGACCGTCTCGACGGTATCAATCGTGTGAAGAATCTAAATAGCGCACTTCGGTTTTCGTTGACGGACTCGATTCTGCCATTTGCTGGTTTGGACTACCATTTAAGGACGGGTGAAAATGACCCTGGAAAAATTCAGCGAGCTAATGTGGGGGTCACCTTTCAAAGTGTTTCGCAGTGTTGGAAGGCCAGCGTAAATCTTTCTAAATCTTTAGAAAGGCTAGGAACAACACTTGATTTCGATTTAGCTCTGAATCTGGCAGGAGAGGGATTCGGTCAGTCTCCGATTGCGCTTCCTTGATAAAAGCTGATCATGTAAGCATCGAATCATGCAAAAGTCCTATTCATCAGAAGTGCTCGCTCATCTTTCGTTACAGGCGAATAAAAACAAAGAGGTGATCGCGGCAATAACCAAGAAATTAGTAGAGGCAGTCGTTCAGGATCGATTCCTATTTGTCTCAGGAAGTGGACACTCTGCAATTTTCGCTATGGAGCTTTATCATCGTGCGGGCGGACCCAGCTTTGTGATTCCCGTTGTTGATGAAAAGACCTTGCCAGTTTTTGGTCCCGCTAAGGCAAGGGCCGCTGAGCGTACTCCAGATGCGCTTCTGGGCGCGCTAAAGCGAGTAGGGCCAAAGCCCGGTGAAATGTTGTGGATCAATTCCCAGTCTGGAATCAATCCTGCGATTGTTGAGCTTGCACTCGAGGCAAAGAGAATGGGGCTAGAGACGGTGGCATTTACTTCAGTGGCCCACAGTTCGTCTGGCAAATCACGACACGTGTCGGGCAAGAGGCTCTTTGAAGTCTGCGATCACGTAGTGGACCTAGGGGGTGTAAGTGGCGACGCGCTCGTTCCCGTTGAGGGCGCTCCTCGGAGCGTGTCTGTGGGGCCGTTTTCAACGCTCTCTGCGGTTTTTCTGGCGCACATGATTCTTGGCGATGCTTCGGCACAGTTGGAGCGGAGCGGAATTGCTTGTGTTTACACCAGTGTGAATACTCCTGAGGGTGAGGCGCGAAATCGGGAAATCGAGGAAAAAGCCTCGCTTCGAGACCCGCGCTTAACAGCACTTTAAGATCAGGTCGGCAAGTACTGCCCATTTGAAGCTCTGCGCCAAGCATTTAAACTAGAGGGAATGCGTTTCCTTCTGAGTAATGACGATGGTGTTCATGCTCCGGGCCTGAAGGCTCTTTATCGCGAACTGAGGCGTCTCGGCGAAGTTACAGTTGTTGCTCCTCTTGAGGAGCGCAGCACTGCAGGTCACGCACTGACACTGCACAAACCGCTTCGGATGATTAAAGTAAGCCCTGATTTCTACGGCGTCAGCGGTTCTCCAGCCGATTGTGTGTACCTAGGATTAAGAAAAGTTCTTAAAGCGCATCCCGTAATGGTGGTCTCTGGAATCAATCGAGGCGCTAACCTGGGCCAAGATGTCTATTACTCGGGAACGGTCTCCGCTGCTCGTGAGGCAAGCATTCTGGGGTTACCCGCGCTCGCGGTCAGTTTAGATGTAGATTTTAATCATGTGAGATCAGAGGAAAAGTTTCATTACTCGACGGCGGCTAAGGTGGCTGTTGGGCTTATTCGTCAAATACTGCGAGAAGGATCGTTACTCCGCCCCCCTGTTCATACCTTATTGAATTTAAATGTTCCGGATTTGCCTTTCTCCAAAGTGAAAGGAATTCAGTGTGCCCGGCAGGGATTTAGATTTTATTCAGGAGGCATCCTTCAAAGAAAAGATCATCGAGGAAAAGACTACTATTGGGTAGGTGGAAGATATCGCGGACACCGCAAGGAAATAGGCAGCGATTGTGATTATGTGTCGCAGGGATACGCCTCGCTCACCCCACTCAAGTTGGATTCTACAGATTATTCTTTTCTGAGTGCGCTTCAGGAGGTCTGGCCCAGAAAGACCTCTCGAGGTGAATCATGAGGCTTCTCAGGATTATTTTTCGAATGGGCTTTTGTTCTCTCTTTGTCCTAGTAACGGCGTGTTCGTCAGTAGGACACCATCGGAAGAACCGTGTCGGCTGGCTTGAGGCCATGGAGCGCGGATCGCTGCAGTCGCGCCGAGTCGCGACGTCTTCAGTTACTGAAAGCCGTCCTGACTCAACAGGAAAGCGTCGCGGATTACTTCAAGTTCGATCTCTTGCATCGAGGCCCTCGGTTAATGCTACTTCCACTGCTTTCGATTCAATTCGAATGTCGCGCTGGATTCGTGTGGCAAGGTCTCTGGAGCTCTCGTGGCCTCTCCGAAATGTTCATGTCACGTCTCATTTCGGAGTTCGGGGGGGAGATATGCACGAGGGAGTCGATTTGCGGGCCCCATCTGGAACCCCAGTCTATGCTGCCCATGATGGTGTTGTTTTGTATTCGGGTTCAGGAATTACGGGTTATGGAAACCTAGTGGTCATTAAGAGTTCTGTGGGTATGGCGACCGTGTATGGGCACAACTCGCGACTCCTGGTTCGAAAAGGACAGACGGTGACTCGGGGACAACGGGTCGCCTTGTCGGGCTCCACGGGGCGATCTTCGGGTCCTCATCTGCATTTTGAGGTGCGTGCAGGGCTTCAGCCGGTAGACCCCCTCAAGTTTGCGTTGCGCGAGGCTCCTCCGGAGCCTGCCAAACGCCCAGTCCGCGGGCGAAGTCGCTCCACCCTTGCGGCAGCAGACCGGCTGCGCTAGTTGTGGGACGTTCTTTTGGTCCCATAGTTAAATGGATATAACGGAGCTTTCCTAAAGCTTTGTTCCAGGTTCGATTCCTGGTGGGACCACCATGTATTCGCTAAGGGTGCGTTGTGGGCCTGAGCGACAGTATTCTGGCGACCGGGATTCAAGTGGATCTTGAATCATTCCTTGCAAAATCAATGGGTTGATTTAGCGTAAAAAGGTAACCTTCGAAGAGGGAGCCTTCATGACTAAAGCGGATCTCATCAATATCATTTCAGAAAAAGCCCACCTTCAGCACAAGCAAGCAGAGCTGGTGGTCAACATGGTTTTCGATATGATGTCGGACGCTCTCAAGAAGGACGATCGGATTGAGATTCGTGGGTTTGGTTCATTTGTAAATCGAAGCTATGGCAGCTATCAGGGGCGAAACCCTAAAACCGGACAAGTCGTGAATGTTCCGCCCAAACGGGTTCCTTTTTTTAAGGTGGGTAAGGAACTGAAAGAAATGGTCGATTACTCGAAATCCGCAGAGAAGAAGTAAATACTAAGGGCGTTTCGACCTAGGCGGCTAACTAAAAAAATAAAACCCAATGGCGATAGCAGTGACTACGGCCCTGTAGCCTATTAGCTTTTTGAAGCCCGTTCGGCGAAAGTGCTCGTTTAAGATTCGTAGCGCAATAAATGCGCTGATGGTGCAAACAAACAGGCTGAGTCCCCATTGAAGCCAAGAGATTCCGAGCATCGGTTCGGCTTCAGACCAATGAATTTGTGCTGACCCCTGAGCCAATTCAACAACAATGAAGGGAAGACTCAGTAGACAGACACTCTTGGTGGTTGCCTCGAGGTGGTAGTTGCGCAGTTGGCTCACGCTCAGCATGCCGAGTGTACCGCCAATTCCGGGTATCCAAGAAATCAGTTGTCCGACTCCAAGGGCAATACTGTCCAAGACTCCTAGGTCAAAGGGTCCCCGATTCCTCTTGCTCCAGCGTTCGGCGAAAAAAAGCAGCGCGGTTCCGCCGACCAGTCCTCCAATTTCCCATGAAGCCAAGGACTCCTGGATGGCAAATAAAGACGGTAGCTCCAGTTTGTGAATCAAAAAGGCTAAAGCAATAGCGGGTATGCTTGCACAAAGAGCGATAAAAAAAGGATATCTCTCATCCAGGGTCATGGGACGCTTGCGAAAAATCGTCACCTGAATCAATGACGACAAAATGCTGGCCCAATCATGAACAAAATACAGAAGCAACGCTATTAGCGCGCCTAGTGCGAAGGTTGCATTCCATGCATCATCAGGAAGTGCGGTGGGGTAGAACCGTTGAAAGAATTTGATTTGTGTCTCGCTACTCATTGGGATGATGCGCCCAAAACCCTGAAGAGTAGCTAGCACTAATGATTCCATGATGGTCATAGGAAAAGAAAATTACTATGAGCTCATTTAAAAGCCAATCGCAGAGCCTTTGCAGGGGTGCCGTCAAGAAAATGGTGCTTACGAGATAAGGGAGTATGGCTTGTTTAGGGATTCTTTTCATTCAGAAGAGTACTAGCTGATTTATTTAGGGAGGCATAAAATTAAAGAGAACGAAATGTCGTTAAGCAGGAGAGCAGAGCGATGAAATGTCCACGATGCAGTAGCGCCCTAAAACATGAAACTTACGAGGGCACCGAAATTGATCGTTGTTTAAAGTGTCGGGGTACTTGGCTGGATGAGGGAGAATTAGTCGGGATCCTGAACTCTCGGGAAGAAAAATTTAGCGATGAGGTTCTTGAGGAGGCATTGAATATGGCCTTCGCGGGCGTGACTCAAAATGAGCAGGCTTCCGTGGAGAAATGCCCCAAGTGTTCAAGGCAAATGATTGCTGTGAATTACGCCTACAACTCAGGAATTATTCTGGACCGATGCCCAAACTCTCACGGAGTTTGGCTGGATGTAAAAGAGCTCGAGAAGATTCAAGCCTATCGCGAGCACTGCGAAAAAGAGGCCGAGGAAAATCGCGATGAGTGGATCGCCTTAGCCCGGTCGGTCGAGGAAGACCGAAAAAAAGGAGCTAACGAGAATCGGAAGTCCGAGCAAAGGCCGCTTCGATACATCATCAACTCGGTGTTAAGCAAAATTCTTGGGAATGAATGAAGTGATTGGAGGTGACGGTGAGAATCGAACTCACAAAATACGGTTTTGCAAACCGTCCCGTTAGCCATTCCGGCACGTCACCCCGTAGGAACGCAGGTTAACCGACGAGCTTCGGGGTAGCAAGTGATCGATTTGTTTGTCAACATTGAGGCATGGGCACTTTAGAAGGTCTTCAGACCTTTGAGACCTGTTTTGCGCGGCTGGCCTTTGATTTGGCAGTTTCATCAAATTCGAGTGATGCAATGAGTGCATTGCTAGCCGCTCAGCGCGCTACATTAATGGAGCCGGTAGCCCCTCTTTTACAAGTTGTGGCTTTCCCTGATGCTGACGCGCCCATTCTTGAAATTCAGAGCGTGCCAGGACTAGAGGTGCCACGGCGAATTGCCCCTGCCATTTCTGAGTTTCTAGTTGAGTCCATCAGAAATTGGGCAGCTCACGGGCGCGAAAGTCGAGCGGAGCGAAAGTTTGCAGGCAAGCTAGAGACCGCCAAAGTGCTGGTTTCAGTTTCTTTAAGTACTCTTGGGATCAAGCTCGAGTTTCATGATGACGGCGCCGGAATCCAGACTAAAAAAGTGATTGCTGCAATTCGAGAGAAAAAGCTGATGACTGCGGAAGATCTGTCAAAGTTGGAATTGGGTGTACAAAGAGGAGAGGATTCTCAGCTCTACTCAGCCCTTTTTTTGGATCAACTCACCACTCGTGAAACTCCTGGGGTGGACGCGGGGCGGGGGATGGGCCTGTCGCGTCTAAAGTCTTTGTCTCAGGAGTTCGGGGCTCGGATATCCGCTTCGCGTTCGAAGATTCTGGGTGGGTTTATGATTTCACTCGACTTGCCATGCTCATTGCTGACTTGTCAGGTGCTGAGAAAAACGCCCCAGTTGTTGCAGCCCGTTTCTTCCTCTCGCCACGGTGAGCCGGGCTTGGGTGCAGCGGAGTATCGGCTTTTTTATCGAATTCCCCCAGAGGCTCGAGTCTGGTCGGCGCAGACATTTGGTGTGAGAGATGTTTATTGGATGTCTCTCGAAAGCGGGATGGGCGTTGGGGCTGAGTTTAAGCCGCTGGGCCTGCAGCTAGACTCCGCGAGTATCTAAGCCCCAGATGGTTTTGTGTAGTTGTGTTTGGAGTCGAACCGGAAGTTTGTCTTCTAGAATTTTTTCGGCAAGCCAGCGGAGCTCTACTCCCGGAAACTTTCCCGGCGCATTAGCGGCGGTGTTGGCGGCAGAAAGTAAAATTGCTTGGGTAGCCGGCAGCTCACCGGAAAGTATAAGGGCTTTCGCCCAAAAATAGTCCTCTTTAGATCCGATTACGAATTTGATTTCATCGGTCGCTTTTAAGAACGGAAGATTTTTTCTAAATCCTCCTCGGCACATATTGCTCGAGGGCGTTTTAATATCCATGATGATTCGAGCAAAAGGTGAGAAGGCGTAAATAGGGGCTTCTCCATGCGTTTCGATACTTACTTCAAAACCACACTGAAATAAGGCTTTGCAAAGAGCTAGCGCGGGTCTTTGCATGAGTGGTTCGCCGCCTGTGAGTAATACGCGAGCACAGTGATAGGCTTTCGCTTGCGAGAGAATTTCCTCAACGCTCATTTTCGAGCCGCCGTGAAACGCGTAGCTGGTGTCGCAATAGGTGCATCGCAGGTTGCAGCCCGTAAGTCGGATAAAAACATAGGGCAGACCCGAATGAGTTCCCTCGCCTTGAATACTGTGAAAAATTTCTGAGACGAGCAGGGTGTTTTGAATTTGGGTAGATCGTCCCATGTAGAACTCGTAACACAAAAATGGAGAGGCCCGCCTGCGTCCGAGCAAGCGGGCCTCCTGGGATGAAGAGGGGTCCTTTGGGGGACCCCCTTTGAAAACTAGGCGGCCTATCTTCAGGCCCGTTCGTCCTCCTTTGGTAGCCCGGCTGACGTAGGTTGGCGGGGTAGACCAACCGGAAGTCCCGTGGCTTTGCGTCCCGACCTTTCGGCCGGTTTGCCCTTTTCAAAGGGGGGTAGAGAGTGCTTCCCTCTTCAAGAGCGGCCTTGCCTGGCCAAACTCTACCAACCTTCTGAAATCAGCTTAATGCGGCGCGTTATCGAGAGCAAGAGAAAAGTGTGAACTCGTGTAATTGTGCGGTTTTAGGCGGTATTTTTAATCTTCTTAAAGCGTCTGCGGATCTTTCAGTGGGGGTCGTTTTTGGGCCTGAATTCGGGCTTGGTCGAGAGGGATGTGCAGCAAGCCAAAGGGGGTTTGGATACGGGTGTTTTCGATTCACGAGGTGGAGCGTGGAATTTTTAAAAAAAGCTGTTGCTTCGAATCCGCAGTAAGTCTAAATAACCAGACACCGCTGAAACAGCGACGTTGTGAGTGCTAACGAAAAGTTGGCGGGAACTTTGTTGTGTCAGCGTTTGATCTTTGAAAACTTGGGATGAATTTTTTGAAAGAGAGAGCGGGCTAATTGGCAGCCTGTCTGTGCACTCTGGGCGTTTAGACGACTTTAAAGCTGGTTGTTTAAGTAAACAGAG
>JAGWZD010000298.1 GCA_018968995.1 Bdellovibrionales bacterium | reverse complement strand
CTGTGAGAGCTGTAGAACCCAGAAAGAGCGACAACGAACTCAGCTGCGTCAATACTGGCTCTAACCACCACCGTTGAGGAGCCCCCAGAATGACCAATCCACCCAGAAAAAATGCAACCAGTAGTCCCTCTCTCAGCTTGAGTGGCCCCTGATACTCACGGGTTACTGTCACTAGTCCTAAAAAGAACATAAAAATAGCTGAAAAAAGAACCAAGTGATGCGCGCTCAAGACCACTGCTGCAAGCACTACCAAGTGCACAAAAATCACCCAGAATGGACTCGACCTACTCTCTGAGCCTCGTTTCGGAGCGGGAATCTGCCGAATCTCCTCTCGATACCTCCACGAAATGATCAGAGTCGAAAGAATACACGCTAGGGCCGCCTTCCAACCAAACTCGCGAAGCATAAACGCGAGATCCCAATTCCACTTTGAAGCCACCATCAGAACAGGAGGAGCAGCATACGGAGTAAGGGTTCCGCCAATAGAAATATTTACAAAAAGAAGACCCAAGGTCGCATACTTAAACGGAAGTGATTTGGACTGTGAAAAGACTCTTTTAAACAGAAGAAGCGCCGTCACGGTCATTGCGGCGGGCTCAGTAATAAAACTTCCCAAGATTGGTCCAATCACTAACGCAGAAAAATAAAAGGCCCTATTTCCAGAAGCTGGAACCAGCCGCGACAGTCCATCGATCAAAAGCTCTGCGGCCTGAAGAATAGGCTTGGTCGAGCAGATCACCATAATGACGAAGACGAATCCAGGTTCAGTAAAGTTCGAGGTCTCCAAAATTCGAATCGACTCAGATGAACCAGTATGAAACGCCACATAGATGAGAAATGCGGCGGCCCAAATTCCAAAAACCACTTCTACTTCACCCAGCAAATGAAAAAGATTTTCAGAAACTGAGCCCTCGGGATACCGAGAGGCCAGTCGTTGAAAAAAATGGACCGAGAAGGTGTGTAAGATCGCCACGAGAAAACATGCGGTACCAAAAAGCTGAACCGGATCAGCACTGGAAATAAGAGAGAGCATACCTCTCAACTTACCAGATTGGTTTTAAGTTGGCTCCAACTTTAGCGATTCAAGACAAGCCTGCTTGAACTTGAGGCTCTGCCCACAGCCTGAGTCCCAGCGGCATTTAGTGGAATCACTCGCAGGTAATAAGTACCCCGTCCTGTGAGCGCCTGGGCTGGAACGAGATAGAATCTCACTTTCTTTCCCCTGAGGGAAGCCGCTCGAAGATGAGATTTATCGGGCAAAGTCGAGTTAGGATTCGAGAAATCTTGATTCGCCCGCGAAATCTCAAGATACACTCCCCCCGCTCCGGAAAACTCAGAGACATCGGCATCGATAAAAACTGGTGCGTTCGGGTTGGCCACAGATACAGCCTCACTTCCGCCCATTGTTGGCTTTCGCGCTATTCCGCCCGGCACCGGAGGGGTCGGAGTTGGTGAGGGTGTAGGCGTTGGGGTGGGATTCGGATCTGGCGTAGATCCAGCTGGCTTGTACCAACAGCGAGGCCGCACACCGATTTTAAAATTCTTTTCGCTTGAGCAAGTACCCACGGTCGCATCGGTCTCGCTCACGGGCTCACTAGAGGCCACCTGACAAACCGCTCCCGCCGAATAGGTGTCCAGTCGACACTGTGCCGCTGGGTGAGAGTCTGATGTGTCGCTCACCTGGTTTGGATCAGGAGTGGTGAATGAAATCGTTGAGTCATTGCTCAAAACGCGCATGAGCTCGGCAGCTGACAATCCGGCCATTCCACTGCGCTGACATAGCGCTATCGCGTTGGCATCACCAAAACTTCCTTCACAAGAACGAATCAAGGCTTGAGGAGGATTGAGCGACGCGGCAATCGCGCGGTTATCATCACTTCCAAAAACGTCTCTCATACACTTTAAAGTTGCGAAATAATCGGCCTGCCCTTCGTTTGCAGCCCACTGACCACGGTATTTAGGCGCGCCTCCCAGGTGATGCCCCACCTCATGACAAGCAATTAAGGCAAACGCATCGTCGGTGATGGCAGAGTGACGAGCTAAGCCGCCGTACATCTTCACACGCCACTCGCTTCCGGAACGCTCGGCAAATGCGTTCACTGTCGAGTCACTCCAAAGCCGCTGAAACACAAGATTCGCCCCTTTGGCGGCGACAATCGGTTTGTAGTACTTCTCTACCCGATCGATGATGGCGTTAAACTTGGCTTCGGTCATTCCATTGCCCGTTGCTGAGATTGGAACCTTGGCTTGATTCGGAGGAAGAAACCCGTCTCCGATGCAGTTGGGTCCTGAATGGGGTTTCGGCTGGGCCGGTACGGCGGAACCGAAAGCAACCGAACTCACAATGCCTACTAACGATATACCTGTGGCCAGAAAGGCCGTCATCCTTGACGTCTTCATGAAAGACGTATCGGAGTTCGCACCTCATCCTGAAAAAAATCGACCGTTGCAGCGCGCTAGCGTCAATTCACCAACTCTGAAAACTGCAGATTGCCGGTAAAACGAATCTCACGCCCTTCTCTCCGCCCTTGAAGCCAAAACTCCAAAAGCTCCGCGGCTGAGTTGGGGGCCTGGGCATACGACCATCCGAGCCAGCGAAGAAATGCCTTAAAAACTCTCTGTCGGTCCGAAAGCAGATTTCTTACCGCCGTGGCACCAGCCGATTTGGAGAGCTTTTTGGAACCCTCAAAAATCAACGGATGATGAACCACTCGTACTTGCTCGAAGGCGGCATATTTTTCCTGGCCCCTTCGAGCAAGCTCCTGGCACAAGGCGCTCTGAAATTCAGAGGAAGTGCGAAGATCCTCGCCTCGATGAATATCGGTGATCTTCCAACGCAGATCTTCCTGAATGCTAACCCAATGATAAGCAAAAATTCTTTCTTTGCGAAAAAGGACCGCATCCCCAAGAGCTGCTGGTGCCCCTAAGAGAAGCTCTGACCTCACTCGCCACGCTACTGAGCCATCTCGATGAAACGGAAGATTTTTCAAGCGGCATCGCCCAGGATAAGGCTTTCCCGTCGGAAGTTCGGAGCGGGAGCAATCACAAGCAAAAAATAAATCAGCAGCACCCCTGAGAGCCTCATCAAAAGCG
>JAGWZD010000297.1 GCA_018968995.1 Bdellovibrionales bacterium | reverse complement strand
TGCTTACTGCGTGACGGAGCCTGGAGCAGGTTCTGATGTGAGTGGGATCCGCACCGTCGCTAAAAAAGTGGGCGACGATTTCGTGATCAATGGATCCAAGATGTGGATCACCAATGCTGGTGTGGCGAGCTGGTATTTCGTACTGGCCTACACCGACCCCTCCGCAAAGCACAAAGGTATGAGCGGATTTATGGTTCCAGCCAACACCCCAGGAATTATCGTGGGAAAAAAGGAATGGAACATGGGTCAACGCGCCAGCGATACCCGCGGAATTACTTTTGAGGAAGTAAAGATTCCGGCCAAGTATCGTCTCGGTAATGAGGGCGACGGATTTAAAATCGCCATGACTGCTTTTGATTACACCCGTCCTCCGGTTGCTGCGGGTGCCGTGGGACTTTCACGTCGCGCAATGGATGAAGCGATCCAATACGCACAAACTCGAAAGACTTTTGGTCAGCCGATTGCGAACTACCAAGCGGTTTCGTTCATGATCGCCGACATGGCCAAGGATATCGAAGCGGGACGGCTTCTGGTGCATAAGGCTGCGTGGCTGAAAGATAACGGCCAACGCAATACCAAGTGGGCAGCCATTGCCAAAGCGTTCTGTGCAGACATGGCCATGCGGGTAACCACAGACGCAGTCCAGGTCTTTGGTGGCTACGGCTACTCTTCGGAATACCCCGTAGAGAAGCTTATGCGCGATGCAAAGATCTACCAAATCTACGAAGGAACAAGCCAGATTCAGCGGCTCATCATTTCAAAAGAGATTTTTGAGCGGGGCTAATCTAGCTTTCGCCTTCAATCAGCGATTGCCGGATTCGAGCAAAACTATCGTAACGTGGAAAGCCTCGGGCAGCACACCCGGGGCTTTCTTCTTTTGAACCATGAGAACAAGGCTTATCAGCGCAAGCTGCAGCCTCGAGCTCTGGAAAGTACTGTTGCAGCACCTCAGGCTTCACGCCAATTAAGCCAAACGCGCGCATTCCCGGAGTATCAATCCAAAGAGAATTTCCAGGAGCGTGCAGGAGCACCGCTGAAGTGGTGGTATGCCGACCTTTTCCAGTGGCATCACTTACTTCCCCGACACGACCAATCTCTCGGCCAGTAAGAACGCGAAGAAGACTGGTCTTTCCAACCCCCGAATGCCCGCAGAAAACCACTTTGCGTCCTACAAGCTGGGAGGAAAGCGCTTCGATACCGTCAATGCTCTTCGAGGAGATTTCAAAAACTGGAATCCCCAACTCCCGGTAAACATCCCAGGGCTTTTGTCCTCTCTCAAAAAGGTCGATCTTTGAGACACACAAGGTTGGACGAATCCCCGCTAACTGAGCCGCCACCAGAAACCGGTCAATGAGGCCCGGTGAAAAATCAGGATTACGCGTCGAGGCAACAATCACTAAATCTTGAATATTCGCTGCAACGACGTGGACCGGCTGGATGCCTGAGTTTTCATCGCGCTCACGGCCAGGGGCAGGTCGAATCAGCTGATTCTCTCGACGGGCTACTCCTTCGACAACTCCAGACTGAGGATTCGATGAGCTCACCTTTACCCGGTCGCCCACCGCCACTGGAGAACGCTCGCGAGTGCCCTCGCCCCCCAGACCATGCTCGTAGACTTGAGCTCGACGATAGCTGCAAAGCCTCTCAGAGGAGTCCTGATCTAAGCGAACCCGGCAGAGCTGAGGAAATACTTCAATGACGGTAGAATTGGCCTCGGTGCGCTCGAGTGGCGTGGCTCCTTTAGAACGAGAAGTAGACGCTGAAATTTTACGATGGTGAGAGCGGGCATGAAATCGCGCAGATTTCTGATCATCCATCCAGTCATCGGCGGCGGCGTCGCCACGTCCTTTGCGACCCCCCGATTTACGACTCTTATCTGACAAGCTTCAAGCCCTCCCAGAACTTTCGGCCATCCGATGGAAGCGGATATACTCACCTGATGATTTTCCAGACATGAGTTCTTCGTGAGTGCCTGCTTCCACAATCTCTCCTTGCTTCACAACCAGAATCAGGTCGGCATTCTTAATAGTGGAAAGCCGATGTGCAATGACCAAAGTGGTCCGATTCTGCATAAGCTCATCTAAAGCTTGCTGGACCGCGCGTTCTGAACCTGTATCCAAGTTCGAGGTAGCCTCATCCAAAATTAAAATCGGAGACTGCCGGAGGAACGCGCGAGCAATCGATAGGCGTTGGCGCTCTCCGCCTGATAACCTCTGTCCGCGCTCACCAATCTGCGTATCCCATTGTTGAGGTAAGCGCTGAATAAACTCGGCCGCGTGTGCATGTTTTGCGGCTTCTTCCACCTCTTCACGGGTGGCGCCCGGGCGTCCACAACGAATATTTTCCAGGACGGTATCGTTAAAAAGAAAAATATCCTGACTCACCACCGCAAATAAGGATCTCAACGAGTGAGCATTCAGCTCTCGAATGTCCGTGCCATCGACAGTAATACGGCCAGAAGTGACATCAAAAATTCGAGGTAAAAGCTGGATCAGGGAGCTTTTCCCGGCACCGCTTTCACCCACGATAGCCACCCGACTTCCCGACTTCACACTAAAACTAATTCCTTTCAGAATTTCTCTCTCAGGAGCATCCGGGTAGCTAAATCGAACATTCTCAAACCGAAGCTCCTGCTGAAAAGACTCCACCCTCAAAGCGTTTGGTTTTTCGATCAGACGACTCTTCCATCCTAAAATCTCGCCGATCCTGACTCGGGCAGCTCGAAGCTGACTTAAACGAAGATTGACGTCGTTCAAGGTTCGAAGCGGATTCATCATCATGGCGAATGCAGCAAAAAAAGCTAAAAGATCCCCCGAAGTCATCGATCCTTCGAGCACTTGGCTTCCACCGTAGTAAATGACCAGCGCAATGGCGAACGAAGTCACCAGCTCTACCGCTGGATGAGATAGTTCTTCAACTTTAGCCATTTTGAGATGAAACTCTGTAAATCGCGCCGATTGCTCAACAAATTTCTTCCTAGAATACCCTTCTAGGCCAAAAAGTTTGATAATTCGAAATCCACTGAAGCTTTCCTGCAAGATCGCAAAAAGGTTCTCATTTTGCTCCTGCATTCGAGCAATGTAGCGCTTTAGAT
>JAGWZD010000007.1 GCA_018968995.1 Bdellovibrionales bacterium | reverse complement strand
GCCTCGAGTTTTAGGCACCTGATGGATATGCTCACGAAACTCGGGATAGGCCGAAATGACCTGCTCAAAAGCCTCTCGATGAAGGACATAAAGATCACAAAAACTGACGGACCTGGCCGCGGCTCGTCGAGATCGATCTGAAACCAGCGCCATTTCTCCGAAAAAGTCGCCTTCGCTCAATGTGGCGATTTTTTGGCGATCTGCGCCAAGGATTTCGACCTGGCCTGACTGAATAAAGTAGAGAGCATCGCCGCGGTCCCCCACTCGAGGCTCCAGTTCACGCATCAGATCTTCAATCAGTTCTTCAGATGCCCCTCGTAGCAGCGGAACTTTCTGTAGAATCGATCGATTCAAGTGAAGGAAAAGGTCGGATTGAATTTTCGGAGGAAGGTTGTCCAAGAGAGAGCGATCTAAGTACCCCTTCTTTCGAGTCCACGGATAATTGTAGTAGTTGCGAACCTCATTCCTAAGTCCTCGTGGGGTGTCGTGCATTTTCATGAATGTTTCGATTCGGTCCAAATTATTCATGTGATTTTCCCGCGCTGCATCTTGACGACCCAGCACACTCGCCACGTTGCTCAAAATGAAACCAAAAAATCCAACCCCCATCAGCTGAACAGACCCCGCAAAAAGCATCTGATCCGTTGTTTTGGGCAGAATTTGGTTCTTGGCACTTAGCGCCTGCCAAAGTCCGCGTGTGTCGTCACTGGATTGACAGAAACTAGAACCGCTTGGACTTCCATCCAAGACCCTCAATTTCGAAAAAGGCCGTGCTAAACTCTGGCTTATGCCCGTTATCGATTTTCATGCCCATGTTTTTCCGAACCCTATTGAAAAGGCTTTGCCCTACGTTCCCAAGCTGGTGCCCCCAGGGCCAGCAGGAGAAAAGCTCAAACCTTACCTGAATGAGATGACCCTACGCATGGGCCTGGGCATGGTCCGTCGAATGGCTCGCCAGTTCTTTCAGCCTGCCACTGAGAAAATGCATTCTGCCCAAGTGTGGACTCGGCACCTGCCAGCATCGGCTCGGCATGGGATGGATAGTTTGGGAGGAGTCGCTACCCTTCCTCATCTATTAGTAGAGTCGACCGCAGAAGATTTAATTGATGCGATGGACGCTGCGGGTGTGGATCAGACTTTGGTGATTGCTCATCCTCCGTTTTGTACGAACGAATTTGTCCTTCAAGCGTGCGAGCAAAACCCTGATCGACTGATTGCTGTAGCGAACGTTCCAAAAGGCAGTGACGATCCAGCGGCAACGCTTCGCGGATACATCGAGCGTGGGGCCAAGGCCTTGAAAATTCACCCTGCTGCTGACGGTGAAGGAGTGGACTGCGCTCGATACCGGGCGCTTTTAGAAGTGGCCCAGGAGTGCCGAATTCCAGTGATCCTTCACACCGGATGCATTCATAATCGCCTTTTTTTTAAGGATCCTCACTTGGGGAAAGTCGAACTCTTCACTCCTTGGTTTGAGGCCTATCGAGAAGTAAAATTTATTCTGGCTCATATGAACTTTCACGAACCGCTCAAGGCTATCGAGCTTTGCGAGTTGTATTCGAACCTTTACGTAGACACTTCGTGGCAGCCTCCCGAGGTGATTAGTGAGGCGATTTCAAAGCTAGGCGCCGATCGTGTTTTGTTTGGCACCGACTGGCCTTTTGTGGGTACGAACATCTCTCTTGGGAAATCTAGAATTGAAGAGGGTGTTCAATCTGGAGTGTACACGCGCGAGCAAGCCGACCTGGTTCTGGGTGGAAATGCGCTTCGAATTTTAAAGGACTCTGGCCGTAAAGAGGGTGTGTAGAGAATGGCTCTCTGGCTTGAAAAAATGACGGCTGATGAGTTTGCGGCGCTGCCTCGGGAGTGCACGGTGATTTTTTTTCCGGTCAGCGGACTCGAGGACCATGGCCCTCATTTACCGATGGGATTGGACATGGATGAGTCCCAAGCGCTCTGTCGCCTTGCAGCTGAGCGCCTTGAGGCCGAGAAGCCGGGATGGCGGGCAGTGATTGCGCCAGTGGCCCCACTAGCAGTCGACAGCAATACAACGAATTTCGCGTTTCCAGTTCGAGGCTATGTGCTTCGCGATTATTTAGTGGATGTGGGATCCGTGATGATTCGGCAGGGATTTAGATACCTGGTGGGATTCACTGGGAATGCGGCTCCTCGTCAGGTAGTTGCGATTGAAGAGGCGGGGCGAATTCTGGCCCGACAAGCTTCTCAGGGGCGAGGACTATTCGGGGGATTTTTGCGATCCCGCGAAGGGGGTGGGCGTGCGGCGCTGGTGAGCGCGCAATCAGGAGGAACACTGCCAGCGGATCTTTGGAAGATGCCGTTTGGATCAGATCCAAACGAGCACGGAGGAGCGCGCGATACCTCGGTGGCTCTTTGGTTGTATCAAGGAACGTTGCGCGAACCGAAACTCAAGCCGATGAAGATCGAGCGACCGTCAAGCGCAGTGTCGAGACTGCTACTTCGTTTTCAAAAAAAGACGACTGGATACTGGGGCGACCCTACAAAGGCTTCGGTCTTTGCTGGTGAGAGCGCGGTCACGAGTATTTTGGATGAAGCGTTTCCGAAGCTTCGAGCGTGGTTTGAGGGTGCAAACCCCAATGGGCTTTTCAAATCCTGGTACTCGGTTCTGCCGAGTAATAAGACAACGTTTCGAGCGTGGGTTCTGGCCTTTGCTGTAGCTGTGATTTGGCTTGCCTATGTTTATGTGGGAATTGCGCGGATCGGAGAGTGATTTTGACCAGCATGTGGAGGCAAATCAGCCGGGCAAGCCTCTGTCACAGGATCTCTACTTCGTGGGTGTGATCAAAGGAGTGTCCTTATCCCTATTTTTTATCCCACTGGTTGGCTCAGATGCGCGGATTCCATCCGCTGGTGTGAGCCGGTTTCGTCCCAAAGGAAAGCGCGAAAGCCTTCGCCTTGATATCGACGTCTTCTGAGCAGGTTCTTTATTAGATAGGGCACATAAAGTGGTTGGAGCAACAACTTGCCTGAGATTGCCTCAGAATACTCTTTTTGATTCACCTTTTCTTTGGAAAATCAAAGCAAGGCAGTCGACTCACCACCTACTAGCCCCCTCCTCCCGCGCAACATGAGCGGAGCACGCCGAAATCCAATGAATATCACTCGAAATTAAAATATGCCAATTTTAGACATTGAGTGTCGATAATAGGCATGATTAAATGGAATGATGCCTCACCCAAGAAGTCGTCATGCGATTCCGCTTCTTCTAAAGAAACTAAGGTTCTCTCCCGTTGTCGCGATCCAGGGCGCGAGGCAGACAGGAAAGAGTTTTCTTGTAAGGGAACTTCTTTCTGAGAAGCTTCCTTACCTCGAGTATGTCAGTCTCGATCGACGTGTTGATCGTGAGTTTGCAGCAAAAAATCCTGAAACCTTCATTGAACGTTTTCCTAACGCATCCCCACTGGTGATAGACGAGGCACAGAAAGCGCCCGCCCTATTTGACGCTCTGAAATACTCCGTCGACTCAAACAGGGCGCCGGGACGTTTTCTGATTCTAGGATCGACTGAATTTTCAAAACTGAGCCTCATCAGAGAGTCCCTCACTGGTCGAGTGAGCCGGTTACGACTTTATTCGATGAATCTGGCTGAAGCCCTCGGCGCCACGATCAACCCTGCCCGCAGTATTTCACTGTTAAACAACACTCCACGGTTCACGCGAAGTCAGTTATTACAACACCTCGAGCGCGGGGGAATGCCGGGGGTCTTTGCTGTCCGAGATCGAAATGAACGAGAGTCTATTCTTCGTGACTGGCTCGACCTGACCACCGATCGTGATGCCATGCTTTTTTCTAAGATCAAGGCTGATCCAGATCTCTGCCGTCAAATCCTCGAAAAAGTGGCCACTCTTGAAGAACCTGATGCTGGATCGATCGCAAGAGCACTGAGACGAGACTTAAGACGCATCAAAACTCATCTTGAGATTCTGACCTCGTTATTTGCACTTCACGTGCTTCACCCTCATCCCGCAGGCACCGGAAAGCCGTGGTACTTTCTATGTGATGTCGCGTTTTCACGCTTACTAGGAGCGAGCTTTGAACGACAGCTTCACACCTGGCTCCTACATGAGCAACTCTCGCAGCGCTCGTATCGAGATCTACGCGAATCGCAACTGTACTACTATAGAACCCCAAAGGGCCGAATCGTCCATCTGCTGATTCAAAGCGACTCTCAACTGAGTGCACTTCAAGTCTTCTCAGAGGAACGTATCCTCGAACGAGACATGGCCCTCCTAAAGGCACTAAGTCAAAAACTCTCATCCTCAAAGGTAGAACTCCTCGGCCTCGCTCCCGCCAGAATTTCGTTTCCGGCCGGTCAGGGACTAAGGAAAAGAATAGAAATTTACCCGTGGGAGTCGATGGCCTAGGTGACTTACACCCAGTGGCAGGAGAGAGCTTCCTCTTGATAGAGTTCAGGCTATCCTGTCTGAGACGAATATATTTTTAATACTGCTGACTACCATGGGAATGATCTTTTCATGCATCAATTAGTCATCCACTACCAGCAAGCACTTAATCGGACTATCCAGGTTCGCCTCGAAGGACGCGCGTCCGAAATACTCACTTTTGAAATTGAAGCGCTACTCTTGAAATCAGAAAAATTCATCCACAACCTGGCGCTGAATGGGCGCCCCATTCAACCCGAAGACGGTAGAATAGATATCCCGCCGGGGAATTTTTTTCTCACCTATGAAATCACCAGTCCGTATTCCGTCCTGGTTGGGGCAAATGTAGATCTAGCGGTACACTATCCGTTCTTCAACGGTCACGAAATTCACTTTGGCTCTGGCGTGCTTCCAGTGATCAGAGATTACGAGAAAAGCTCAGCGCCATTACATTACCAGGTGCGTTTTGAGGGGATCCCTGATGGTTGGTCCATCATTTCGAACCTTCCGGTGAATTCAGCTGGCGCGATTGTTCCTACCCAGCAGATTGCCCAGGTTTTTGTTCACCTCAGTAGCGATCTGCAAATCTTTCACTCAAAGTGCGGACGTTTTAGGGTTGCGCTAGGACATGGTGTTCAACCTCCTCTCGCGCCTCAGGAGATCTTTGAGTTCTGTCAAAGCTCGATCGAATTTCAAGAAAAGTGCTTTGGGCGAAATCCAAAGATCAGAGATCTTAGCATCCTCTACCTTCAGGCACCGCGCGGTTTTAAGGCTTTAACCCAGGGACAGACCATGGCTGCTGGCCAAAATTACACGGGTGGAATTGCCATTTTTGGATCTGACGAGGTCGAGAACTATGGCCCCCTAGGTCATTCCGATTATCTCGACTTCGTTTTGTACGGGCTCCACCATGAAATTGGGCACGCGTTCACTTCGGCTGGCCCGGCGAGATTCAAGAGCCTCCTGTATGCTTCAGGCGACTGCCCCAAGGCGGATCGATTTCGCATTGGCGAGGTGCTGAATATCTATTTTAATCCGGCAACGCGTCTACTTTTTCAGGAGTCTTATCCATTTCGGTTAAGGACCTGGGTCGAAACGCTCTATCAGAAAGCTCTGCAAAAAAAGCCCAGCATGCTGATGGATTGGTTTTTGTTCGATTGCGCACTTCGATCTGAATCCGGCATTGGCCTAGTTGATGTTTTTCGCCAGATGTTGGAGCAGAAGCGCCTCGAGGATTCTCCTTACGATTCGATCGAATCTGTCTTCGATGCCGCTGAACGAATCACCAATCGTAGGCCGCACGATTTTTTGCGAAGAAAGCTCACGCAGCCCGATCCTGAGACTTACGCCGAACAACTCGACTACGCTTTGGCCTCGATTCAAGAAAGCAGGGACACCCTAGCGAATGACCGAGAGGGGACCCTTCAGTTTTTTCTGGGCGAGCGAAGTGTCGATGATCGTAAGAGTTGATGGTAGCTTAGGAGAACCTCTCATGACTTTAAGAACCCGACCCCAAAGCCCCCACGACAGGTCGCACGACTACAATCGAATTCGAAAAAGTTATCCTCCCGCGGTCATTCGAAAAATCGTCCACTCCTGCGAGCGGCGGCAGGCATTCCTGGATGTCGGAACGGGCACGGGCATTCTGGCCTTCGAGCTAGCCAAACACTTCGAGCAGTCCTACGGCGTCGACAGTAATCTTCAGCGAATTCGGGTGGCGCGGTCTCTGAATTCCGAGCTCAAGCCATCCGATCAGATTCAATTTAAAATTTCTGGGGCGGAGGGCCTTCCGTTTTCGGCGAGGAAATTTGACCTCATTACCGTCGCTCAGGCCTTTCATTGGTTTGATCATCAAAAGTCGTTGCAGGAGTTTCACCGAGTCTTAAGGCCGGGCGGGATTTTGGCCTTGCTCTGGAAATATCCGCATCCGAAAACACCGCTACGTCGGATTGCCAAGAGGTGCATTCCAAATCTGCGGGTGCGGGACATGACGGATCAACTGGTAAGAACTGTTTCTGACGAACTCCTACAGGGGGCGGGGTTTCAGAAGGCTCGGCTTTGGAGGTACTCGTCGAGGTTTCGGTATGCTTTTGAGGACTGGGCTACGTTGATGATCGGCTCTCCACGCGAAACACCTGACGGTTCAACTGATGAAGAGAATCTTCAGTTCCGAGCAGCACTCAAGACCGCGGTTCATGGAAAGTTCAAAGGCGGGCTCTGGGAAACGTTCGACAGTTTTTTGTTCATCACGCGCAAGAGTGATTGATCTGAATTTCGCGGGGCAAATGCGGGCCCGATGGGTGCCAGGATGGCCCGAGTAAATCCAGTTACGCCCAGCAAAGTTTTCTTGATGAATTACCGCTGCCCTGTCACGAGGGCTTTATTCGTAAAACGGGTAGCCGAACCCGAATCGTGGTCCCGTGGCCCGGAGTAGATTCGATAAGAAGATCACCTCCTGCCTTCTGAGTTGCCTCAGTGGCCTGTCGAATACCGATGCCACTCCCATTCAGTTTTGTGGTCGTCCAGCGCTCCCGCTGAATCTCATTTAAAACCTCTGGATCAAAGCCTGGCCCGTTATCTTGAACGGTAATCTGAATCAGGTCTTCGCTTTCCTGTAGAGAGAGAAGGACGCGGCCATCCACTTTTGTATCCGATGCTTCGATTGCATTTTTTAGAAGGTTTCCGATCGCCCGGGTCAACTCCGAATTCGCTAATTGCAAGGTTGCCGAGCTCTCTGCCGGCCCCTCGTATTCGACACTGATCCTGTGCGGCTTGATTTTCGAGGCCTCTCTGTACGCAGCCAACGCACAGTAAACGCCGTTGGCAAGGCCGTCCTCCCCCTTTCTTCGTCCTTTGGGAAGGAGGTGTTGATAGGTTTTTCTGATTCTTTCGGTGGTTAATTCAAGAAGCTGAAGGATCTCTGGGTCTAGCTTCTCACGTGCTTCGCCCGCAATCAGTTCAAGAGACTGTATGGCGGGCGCCATATCATGAGCCGCCTGAGCTACCTCACTTAAGCGTCTCTCGACAGTTCCAGGTGAACAAGATGTTTGAGTCGCTAGGGATTCTGGCGCAGCTACAAAGTCCTCAGAGAGCATCGGAGTGTTAAATATGCCTATCGCCCGAACCCCACGAGGATCGCGAGTTTTCACTCGTTCCCCGATCACTCGCATTTCGGCACGAAAGTTTTCTACCGCTTTAGAAATCTCTCCTGAAGTTATCGGGTCCTCAGAGATCAAAAACAGAATTGGGGCCGTCCCGGCTTGCTCTACAGCGCGAATTGCCGCATTGGTGGAAATTTCAAATAATGCGGGGAACAGTCGGCCCTGGGCACGTCTATCGAGCTTGAATCGGAAGCCCATTTTATTAACGATAATTTCATCGCCGTTCATGGCGAGAAAGCCGAGTTGCTGCATCCTTTCCAGATAACTCTCGAGGCGGGCCCGCAACTCTAGCTGGGGTACGACTTCTGTGCACAGCCGCTTAAGTGATCGAACATTACCAACGGTGAGCTGCTGGGTGATGAAAAACGAAAACGGGTCCTCCATCATTTGAGTAAATTGAGCCTGGGTAATCTCCGCATCCTCTGGGGGCCGTTGCGCCCGGGCGGAGGAAGCCGATTCACTAATGCCGTCGAACCTCGGATTTGGACCCATCGCGGCAGAGCACTATCATAATCTTGACTATTTTTGTCGAGAAAGTTACACGGTCGCCCGATGTGGCTTAAGTATCTGTACTGTCTGATGATTTTTGCGCCACCCTTATTCGCTGTCGCACAGGGCGGAGACGGGCCAAGGTCGCTCGAACGGCACCCCCTACGAACGGAAGTCGAAACAATTATTTCCGAGGTTCGACCAAAACCCGATCTAAGGCAGCTAAAGAAATTCATCGATGGGGCGCCGCAATTTCGCGAGGCCACATCCTTAGAAGAAATATCGACGGGTTTATCAAGCTATGTGTTTCAGACCTGGAAAATTCAGCCTGACAACAGTTATCAGTCCAGAAAGCAAAGGGACAACGTGCTACCCGACAGCGTTCTCTCCACGCGAAAGGGGCACTGTCTGGGGGTTTCCACGCTCTACCTGCTCGCCGCAGAACGAACGGGTATCGACGCTGCATTAGTACGAGCTCCAGATCACGTATTTGTTCGTATCTGTAAGGAAGGTCGCTGCTTAAACATCGAAACCCTAAAAAATGGCGCCGTCACGTCGGACACATATTACATTGAAAACCTGGCGATTCCAAAACCGGCGATCGAAAACCAAAATTATTTGGCTTCATTACGTAGCGCCTCAGAGCTCGGCGCAAGCCTTTACCTTGGTTTAGGGTTTGTGAGTGCGGCATCCCGTCAGCTAGAGTTAGCAGCACTTTTTTACGAAAAGTCGACGCAAAAATCGCCTAAGTTTGCCGAAGCGTATTCAAACCTCGCTGCTGTAAAATCACAATTGGGGGCAGGCAGTGAAGAGGTGCTCTCTCTACTGAAGAGGGCCGCGCAAGAAAACCCTACACACTACGCGACAGCACTCAATTTGGCCGCCTATTATCAAAGCAAAAAGGATTTCACCCTAGCGCTTGAGCACTATGGCCGGGCGATTGAGTCAAACCCTGTATCGCTACTAGCTTACCAAAGACGTGCGGCTCTACTTGCTGAGACAAATCGCGAAAAAGACGCGCTTCTGGATCTAGATAAGGCGCTCGTGATTCAACCGAAGAACTGCTCGGTTCGCGAACTTCGAGTTGCTATTCGAAAAAAGCTCGGCCAAACAAGCTTGCGGGATCCCGAACTCGAAAAGCTGAGGAGTTCTGGGGCGTGTAAATGACGCTGGCAAGGCGCCAACGAGTCCTTTGAGTTTTCTAGAGAGACCATCCGCCCGCCACGCCCGCGCCTCCTCCAGCGAGTGAGCGCCATCCTCCCAGTCGAGGGCCTCGGCTTTACTCAAGACAGATCACGCCTTTTTCAACACCGCAACTCACCTCTTTTAGGGATTGAATCTGAGTAGACGCAGCGGCCCATCTCCCGGTTGATTCCGATAAAGCTTGTTAAGAATCTGTTCGGTGTAAGTTTTGACCCTGGATACCTGGTCGTGCTTCAATAAATGAAGGAGAGCGAAACGCCATGAAGATCGCAAGAGTGCAGCGCACTGTCCTTCGAATAGTCGCATTTTTGGTGATTTCAGCGCCATCGGCCTTCGCAGCAGATTATGACGTCTGCATTTGTCAGACGGGCACCATGAATCCGGTTGAAGTGGGGCGGGGCGAGACCCCTCTGTACGGCACAGGAAATCGGGGTGAAGAGGGTATTTATTGGCTGGGCTGTAAGGCGTACCTTGCGTCCACCCGCTGCAAGAAGACGTACGTCATTCCGGTCGATAAAGACATTCAGGGAATCCTAAATCAGCATGCCGGCGGTCGCGCGAATTTAAGCTATGTTGGACACTGGGACAGCTCTGAAAATGAAGTAAAGTTTCTCAAAACTCACGTTGTGCCAGCCCTAAAGTCTTCGGGCTGCACGATCGACGTCTATAACTCGGCATGTCGCGCCGGAAATAATGGCTATGAAATATACGACTTTTTGAAGTCTCTGGGGCCAATTGGAGAGAAGCTCCGGTTTCAGGGAAATCAGGCCATCTCCACCGGCATCTGGGACCCAATCGCCCCCGGAAAAAATAACTTTCCCGTTCATGTTGATTCCAAGGGAGTTCATTTCCCACGCTGCCAGGAGTTTAAGGGTCGGGGCTGTAACGTCATTACGAACGGTCAGTCTGGCGAGGTCGGCGTCTGCGAAAATCCTGACGGAAAAACTGAGTTTTTGGCGTGTATCACCATGAAAGAGCGTGCCAGTGGACCGCGATCTTCTGGAGTGGGCAAGCCTGGACAAGGGGGCTCGATCCATTCACGTCGCTCATCGGTTAGCACGACCGAATGGCGTTCGCTGAGCGATCCTCAGGTCCTGGCAGAGTTTAAGCGGTCAATTCCGGCGACTCTGGAGCGAAATGAGAGGGAACTCAGACGAGCCGTGAAGGACGCGGCGCTAAAAGAAAGCCCTGCCATCGCCGCACTTCCAGAGGAACAACAGGTGGAAGTATATGAGGATTGGAAACCTCAGGGAGTCAGTCGGATTAGGCTGGCTGGCTTGTTCGGAAATCTTCAGTTTGAGTCGTTGGAGCAGATTGAAAAATTTATCGACAATTTAAAGAGGACAGATCCCCGAGAGTTTTTGAAAAATCGTGCCCGTGAGTGCCGGGATTAGCGTCACGATATGTACCTTTACCATCGCTCAAGACTCGTCATGCGCCTCGTATTTCTGAAGTGTGACTTCACCTCAAATCTCTTAGAGGCCTTAACGATAAGCTCAGGCGAATCGGACTAAATGCCCCGAGCGTGTTTTACGTCTAACAAAGACTATGGCCGTGGACCTCGCGGGCACTACGTGCAAGTTATCGGGGCAGGCATGAGGGAGATGCCAGAAAATTTGTTTACAAACCTAAACCAGCCAACTTTGGTAGCGTAAGTCATGACCACCGGGGCAATAGGATGATTGATACTGTCCAGCGGCTGAGGGCCGGATTAGCTCGATGACTCAAAAAGAGCTCAGCTCAAAATTTAAAGGATCCCAGTGGGATTCCAAAAGACACACCCAACTCCGCTATGGCTTGATTAGAAAGAAAGCCAATTCTAGCGCTCAAAAAAAAATTTTTGAACCCCTTGTCCGACGAGATACCTGCGGCTTTCGTAAGCATGCCTCCTTCAATTCTACCATTTCGAATCAGAAGGTCTGCCTGTGAGGACGTGCTAGGGAGGAGGCTCCGATCCCAACTGCTTTTGAAGTATAACTTTCCAAACCCTACCGTATAGGCCTCCGGTGAAAATCCTCGAGCCCCCACCGATAAGAAATAACCCTTAAAAAAATCACGACTAAACCTCCCGTTATCGTCGGTTCCGCCGCTTAAAATCGCCCATTCCAGAGCAATACCTGCGCGCCCTCCTCCGAAACCCGCCGACAAGCCTGGGTTCGCGATCATCACCGCGAGTTTCTTACCATCACTGAGGTCATACTTTTCGCGGGAATTCCGTTCACGGTCCGCTTGCTCTATCTGAGCTTGCGCCTTCTTGCGCTCCTCGGCTTGGAGCTGCTCTCGGGTGGTCTCATGCCAATTTCCATTCTCATCCCGAGACCGCCCGGACACTTTCTTGCCGTTCTCGTAAGTCTCTTCACGGACCAGTCCATAGTTCGACTGCTTCGGGCTCTGTCGCTTTTGCTCCGCAACAGATGCACTCCAAGGAGCTAGAAGAACGACGATCAAGACGATACACATCCGGATGGGCTTTTGCATATTTCGATTATGACATTTCTGCTGCCAACAATTGATGGCAAAATATTCGGCAACTCTTGCCTATTTAGATTCCTCATCGGGGGCACCATCACCCAGAAGAGTCCTTGGACAGGAAAGAAAACAGAGCCGTGTCGCTCTGTGGAGATCAAAATCACTCAAAGTAAAGGGGTGCAGAGCGCCTTTTTAGCGAGCTCCCAGCCTGAAAGAACTGCTCCCTCTACGCGTCCCCCCGCGCACCAATCACCACAAGCTCCCAGGCGAAGCTCCGGGCTCCAGAGGCAGAGTTCACCAAGCGAAGTGAGGGGTGTTGCGAATTTCCAGCGATGAACTTCGGGTTCTGATTTAAATCTGACCTGAAACAGGCGCTCGAGCTCCTGAGAAACGATCGATACCACTGTTGTAGCTGTAGCTTCTAGATTCTCGCGCGACCAGCGTTCGTGGCAATGCACCACTAAAGCAGGCGAATGCCCGGGGGAGCGTCGCGTGTGATCGCGCGCGATGAAACGCAACACCGGATGTCCCTCGAACTCAAGAGCCACTCCACCAAAATCAGGATCCTGATCGACCTCGCCAAAAACCACCCAAGTGGGATCCATCTCAATGACAGAAATTTTTTGCCGCGTTTCTACATCTAGAAAATCCCCAACAAGAGGCAAGAGCTGCGCTGGCGGCATATTGATCAAAAGCGTTTTGGCACAGTGGCGCGCACCTCCGGCTAACTCGACTTGCCACTCATCGACGCCTTCGCGCGATACGGCAGTGGCCGCATCACCGAGAAGAATCTCTAAACCCTGTGCGAGGAATTTAGGCAGAGCGCTCATGCCCGACCTGAGGGCAAATCGTGGATGCCCGTCGGGGCGTGGACTGATCGAGCCGTCGCGCCAGAGGGGAAATCCGTGAGACCATGGAAAGAGCTCTCCACTGGTAAGAAGCGGAGCAATTTTCGACTCAAAACGCGAATCTCGAAGGGTGATGAACTGCGCTCCGTGGTCCATCCGAAGAGGGCCGACACGACGAGTGGCCATCCGCCCTCCGACTCCGCGCCCTTTGTCGATGACCAGTACTTTCTTTCCCTGACTCTGAAGCTCTGAGGCGGCGGCTAGGCCAGCAACTCCAGCCCCGATCATGATGATGTCGTAAGTCACCCAAATCCCTCAAACCGAAGATTCAAAAAAAAGCCAAACAATGCCCGCATTTACTAGAAACAGCAAAGCAGCCGGCAGCGTTTGAAGAACACTGTCTTTGATTTTTATCCGAACCCCCACACCCAGCAGCATGAGTACAGCCAAGCCCGCCGCTGAAAAAACCATCAGAGGCGGCCAACGATGCCCAAGAAGCACACCCAAGCCTCCCAGTACCTCTAGGCAGCCCACCAGCGTTCGAAATTTCGACAATCCATAACGCTCGAATTCTACCCGCATCCTGGATGAGAAAACACAAAGGCCTCCAAAAACCAGGAAAGCCAGGCCCGAAATCACCGTTAATAAGAAGAGGGTGTTTATCATGAAGTAGTGCTATCCTAGTCGAACGAAAGGCCATTGAATACTATGACTTTTACCCCGACCCATTTGGTTCAGCTCATCGTCGCTTTGGGAATTTTCAACGTGTGGTTCTTGCGCTCGTCGCTAGCTACTCCGTTTCGGGGAGGTGAGGCCCGGACTCTTCGAGATGAGTTTCGCGCTTATGGTCTTAACGATTCCGCTTTCTATGCCGTAGGCTTTCTAAAAATCGCCTCTGCGTCTTTGCTCGTAGCTGGGCTTTGGTTTCCGCTTGTCACCCGTCCAGCAGCCCTGCTTCTGGCCGCCTTGATGGTGGGAGCTTTGGCGATGCATCTGAAAGTGAAGGATGCTCCGATGAAATCCCTGCCCGCACTGATCATGCTTTCTCTGAGTCTTTGGGTTTCACTCGGCTGAGGCTGATTACCGCGTCTTTCTGCTTCACATAAAGGTATCCAATAGATCAGGGATATCTATTTTCACGAACCGGCGCTCTGAACTACCCTTTCGGGTATGAAACAGCTCCTTTTAATCAAGCTCATCAAAGAAGTTCTACTCAGACGTATTTCGAGAAAGACGTTGGCGCTGGTTGCGGGAGTTGCCTTCGTGGCGATTCTTGCTGGCGGGGCCGCCCTGCTCTGGGGAGTCACTACTGGAATCAGTTATCTATCAAGGACCCTCAATCAGGGCTCGACCGTGCAACAGTCCATTCAAACTGCTGCCCAAGATGCGGTGAGCCGCCCGCTCTTCAAGCCTGGTTGCCTCGAAGCATTAAATACCCACCTCCGACCAACGGCCTGGCTCGAAACTCCAGTCGAGCAAACGGTCTCAAAAATAAAGATCGCATGCATTCGTAACGAAGCTGAGAAGGCCTCACCGACCAACACGAGCGACAGTACTAATCTAAATCCAGATCGAGCCAAAGCTGTTCAGGACCGTCCTCTGAAGACAAAAGACCTGTCATCGACACCCCAAGAAGTCTAACGGGCCTAAATCCCACTTCGGTATTTTTGAATAAGAGCTCGCGGGCGATTCGAGAAATCACCGAATATCGACCCGTAGGACGAAAGAGTGTTTCGCTTCGAGTGATGGTTTCAAAGTTCGAATAGCGAATTTTGAGAGTAACGGTACGGCCAGGCCGTTGAATCTTTTCAAGCTCATCAGCCACCTCTTCTGCCAACTGATCAATCACTGCAAATAGACGGCCTGAATTTAAAATATCTTCGTTGAAAGTGGTTTCTGAACCACAGCTTTTCGGCTCCCAGTGCGAGATCACTTCACGATCATCGCGACCGTGAGCCTGATCCCAAAGTTCGCTGCCCCATCGACCGAACTCAGCTTCTAGCCTCTGAATAGAAGAGTCGCGCAAATCAGAGACCTTCAGGTATCCCATTCGGTTCAATCGTTCTGCAGTTCGTGGCCCCACACCCCAAAGTCGGTCGACCGACAACGGTCCTAGTACTCCAAGCACCTTGTCTGGGGGAATAATCACTAGACCGTCTGGCTTTTTCAGGTCACTCGCAATCTTCGCAATCAACTTATTGGGCCCAACCCCTGCTGAAGCCGTGAGGCCCGTTCGAGCCCGAATTTCAGAACGAAGCCAGTGTGCTAATTTTCCCGCCAGCGGCTCGTTTTGCTTGTTTTGGGTCACATCTAAGTAGGCCTCATCTAAAGACAGAGGCTCTACTTGATCGGTGACCTCATAAAAAATCTCTCGAATTTGCTGACTGATTTCACGATACCGACCAAATCGAGGAGAAATAAAGATTGCCTGAGGACAAAGCTGAAGCGCCCGCCGAGACGGAATCGCAGACCGCACCCCAAAGCGTCTGGCCAGATAGCAACACGAGGCCACCACGCCACGGTTTTCCGGCGATCCTCCCACAATCACTGGCTTCGATAAAAGTTCTGGCCGATCCAGCTTCTCGACTGAAGCATAGAAGGCATCCATGTCGACATGGATGATCTTTTTCTGAGCGGGCGATTGGGCGACCGAATCCATCTCTGTTGAAGTAAACCATATCGGCGGAGTAAATCCAGATTGTGAACGCGGCTATCCCAAATCATCTAAAAATGGGGTATGAACCGCGGGTGAGCTCGAAGCGCTTCAGTTTAATCCTCTTTTTCTTTTTTTTGGCCCAGCTTCCTCTCGGAACACAGGCTCGCGCCTTCCCTCAATCGATTGGTTTAGGCTATGGCGCTTGTCAGACCTGCCACTATCATCCTGCTGGCGGCGGAGCCTTATCCGATTATGGCAGAGCACTCGCGGCCACTATCTTTTCAGCGCGGCCATTTTATCTAAAAGCGGAAAATCAGTCTTCTGAGGAAATCGATGAGACCCTCGCGCAACACTCAGGATTTCTGGGGCGTGAACCCCTTCCGGGCTGGCTTCGACCGAACCTCACCTATCGTGGCATGCATTATTCTCAGAACTTAGGGTCCTCAAACTCTATTTCTCGCTGGATCACGATGCAGGCAGATATGGGGGTCACTATAAAATCCCCAAAAGAGCGACTCATTGCCGTGGGTCGCTTCGGCTACATTCCAGCACCATCGAATGTTTCTCAGTCTCAGAAAAAAGCCGCGCAAAGCTGGATCTCTCGAGAACACTACCTCGGCGTACGAGCGAGTAAGCACCTAGGAATGTACCTGGGTATGATGGACACCGTTTTCGGATTAAAGGTTCCAGATCACACGGCTTACCTTCGCTCGAAAACTCTTTTTAATCAGAACGATCAGTCTCATGGACTTCTGATGCACTATTCGACAACTGAATCCGATCTATATTTACACGTGCTTACAGGAAATCTTTATCAATCTTCTGATCTTCGGCAAAAAGGAGTTTCCATCTCTGGCGAGCACGAATTCACGAAAACCCTCAGACTAGGGGCATCGGGCTTTGTCGGATCTAATAATTATCGCGACCGTCACCTGGCCGCCACCCATCTGAGATGGGGATTTCCCGGAAACTCTGCCCTTCTCGCACAACTGGGTGTCATTAGAGAAGACTTTATCTCTAGCGCTCCAGCCGTTGGGGGATATTGGTTCGGACAGTTTTTCACAGAGTTGTCTCGAGGACTGAATTTGATGATGACCACCGAGGCCTACACGTCAGACTGGACAGTGAAAAAAACCAGGCTGTTCCGCGCGGGCCCGTCAATCCAGTACCTTCCCATGCAACGCCTAGAACTTCGGTTTGATATCCTTGGAACTCACTCTCGAGGTGATGATTTGCTATCTGCTGATACCTTCACCCTACAGTCTCAGGTACACCTATGGCTTTAATCTTCAGGCTTTTATTCATCAGCATTAGTCTTTGTGCATGGACAAAAACCGTACTGGCCGACGGGTCTGCATTGGTCACTGAAGATCAGAGCGACTCTCCCCCTCTATCGACCAAATGGGGTCTTTCATATCTTCACTGGCAAGAGGCGATCTCTTTAGTACGAACGAATGATCAAAAAGCTTTCCCTCTGAAAGCAAATCAAAGCGGCTGGGGCGTTTCCTATGATTTTCTATTTGCCTCGCGCGATCCCTGGTCTGCCAGATTACGCTCTTCTGTGCTGATGAGTTTCAGCCAGGTCGCACCATCTGCAAGGGATTCCTCTGCCTTGAGCGGGGTCAATTATTTATCCAAAGATAGCACCGCATTCGGCGCGATGCTGACCCCAGGGATTCACTGGTCAAGACCCTCGCAATCGAGTAGCCTCTCTCTTTCGGTGCCCCTTCTTTTCCGAGTTGCTAATTGGAAAGACAGCGGGACACCTTCAGATCCCTACCAAATTCAGAACAAGTCTCGACTCATCTCGGGGGTCACCCTGGGAATGCATCTTCGCGAATCTGTTTCTGGTGCAAATGTCGAGATGGGTTTTCTTCAGTCTACCGAAAATCTTTTTTGGAGCGTTGGCTGGACCCTCTCTACTCATTGAGTTATCGGGGTATCGTTAGAATCCAGTCATCGATGATCTGACGATTTTGTCTTCGCTGCTCGTCTGTCCAGCTCACCCCTTTTGGCATCTGAGAAACCAAAGGCGCCGGCGTGGATTGCAGCACCTGCGAGAGAATCGACTTCTCTGGATCATTGATGGTCAAAAAATAGGGCCGCGCTGAAAGACCGAGACTCGCAATGTACTGTGCCTCTGACATGCTCTCCATTGCGGCGGATGCAAAATCTGGAAGCGAGCCACTTCTGTAGTCGCCCCCTGACAAAAAGGAATAGGTTGTCGGGCGACTAACGCCGGTGTGGCAGCTTGAACACTGCTCTCGGATAAACTGTTTCAACCGGACAAACTCAGGCCTGTCGGGCGATTCAAATCCAATCCACCCAAAACTAAAGCTTATCGAATCTGAACAACGACTCGCGGCGTCGTTTAAATCCGTGTCATCCTTGCACCTTGACTCGAGAAAAACAGACCGACTCTCTGCAGTCACTGGGGTAAACGCAGGCGAGGTGACCACCTGCTTAATCGAAGCAAACCCACTCGCTGTGCTTACCTTTTGACCATTGAGATAAACCCGCACGCTATTCAAGGAAAGAGGGATGTTGCCTGCCGGATTACGAAACGATAAGTTCTCTACCTGATAAAACTCTGCCCCTGAGCGAATCACCTCGAAACGAAGCTCAGGTGATCGAGCAGGATCCGTAATTTTCGGCTCAAATAAATTACCCAGCGGCACCACCACCGTCTTACGACTCACAGAAACCAGCTGGCCCGCTGAGTTCCGGTCAGACAGACCCGCGCCTGAGCCACTTTGGGGTTCAATTCGGGGAAGCAGAATCTCGGCGGTGGTCTGTTCTTGATCGGGATCGTCTCCTCGAAGATCGATCCAGGCGGATACTCCGGCCCTGATTTTTTCCTTGGCAACCTCGGGGTTGGGAATAGTCGCACTATTGTGGTTGCCAGGGTTAAACACCGACAAAATCCGAGAAAGTTCGGGATATTTATAATTCACCAGAGAGCGCAGCTCGAGAGTTTGAAAAGAAGTGTCCACAGCAGGATCAGAGTGAGGGATATTTCTGGCATTTGTAATGCCATTGCTTTGGTGACAGCTGCCACAGCTTTCAACCATGATCGGATGAAGTTTCGATCGAAACGCCGCTTTATCCCTTAAATCAAAGTCTGGGATCGATCGAATTTGATCCTCTTCTGAAAGAACTGGAACCGGCCCTCGCAAATCGTTCCATTTCTGAAGTGCTTTCGATAGGGCATCGGCGAGTCCACGAATTTCATGTAAAGACATGGCGCGATGCTGGTCTTTTTCTAGAACCTTCAAGATTCGAGACTGTGACAAATCTGAAAAACTGACCAGACGAAACTCAAGAAGCGTATTTTGTGAAATCTCGGCCATTTCATCAGAATGCGGTACTGCTTTAGCCGCACTTGAACTATTTGAATTGTGGCAGGACGCGCAGTTCTTTCTTAAAACTGGGTAAGCTGAGTACTGAAATGCCGCTAGTGAACGGTTTTCAAAAGACTCAATAGCCCGTATGTCAGCCTCAATCTTCTCCGGCGACTCCGGGTCGACCGTCATCGCCCGAAACTCTGGGTCGACGGCCCGGCACCCGACCAACAGGCAAAGAACAAGGCATTTAAGCCACTTTTTTGATGGTCTGAAAAGCCACATATTTCTTCATCTCTCCCCCGAAGGGGTCTGAACCTGTGATTTGCTCCAGTTGTCGTCCCACTTTGCCTAAGTCCGACTCATGAAGCGCTAGATGGTTTGCCAAAATAGCCTTCACTAGATTGACGACATCGGCACTGGTCTTTAGTG
>JAGWZD010000296.1 GCA_018968995.1 Bdellovibrionales bacterium | reverse complement strand
AGTCTCAGGATCCATATCCTCAGAAAACAAGCCAACATGGTTTGCGCTGCGAATCAGATTCGAAAACAGCTCGCGCGCCTCGACTTTTCGTCCAGCACCCCAAAGGGCATCAGCCATCCAAAATGCACACACAGTAAAAGTGGTCTTGGGAAAACCGAAATCATCTGCGTTTCGATAACGATAGACGCCACCACCAGCTCTCAGCGCAACCCCATAGGCATCTAAAGTCCTTAAAAACTTGGGGTCATTCCAAGAGCTAAAATTGATTGCCGGAATCAAGAGATTCGATGCATCAGCTGCATCGCCTTCAAAAGACTGCGTATAGAACCCCTTCAGTTCGTTCCAGCCTCGCCGTTCAATCTCGGAACGCATTTGGTCACGAGCGGGACTCCACTCCGAAACCAAATCATGCCTACCCACGTGACCAGCGATTCTGATTCCACGATCCACTGCGGCCCAGTTCATGAGCTTTGAGAACATGAGATGCTCGCTTCGTCCGCGGTACTCCCAAATTCCTGCATCGGTTTGAGAGAAGGTATGAATTGCTTGTTCGACTAACTGGCGAACCTGATTCAACGCTCTACTGGGATCCGTTCTGTCAAGGCGACGATCAAAAAACGCCGGAGCGATCGCGAGGACCATCTCCCCATAAACATCGTGCTGCTCCATTCGATAGGCAGCATTGCCTACTCGGACGGGTCCGAGACCAGAAAATCCTCTCAACCATGTCAATTCTTGCTCTACGAGCTCCTTCTCTCCCGCGATTCCATATACGGGCTGAAGCCTACGCCCTGGTCCAGAAGCACAGAGATTTTGAAGGTACTGGATAAAATGCTCCATCTCCTCAAACTGACCGAGACGATTGAGAGCAGAGATTACAAAATATGCATCCCGCAGCCAGCAGTAGCGATAATCCCAGGTTCTTCCTGGCTCAGGTCCCTCGGGAATGGAGGTCGTCGTCGCGGCGATAATTGCGCCCGTATCTTCAAAAATATGAAGCTTGAGAGCGAGTGCCGACCGAAGAACCTCGTCTTGAAACTCAAACGGAATGTTACAGTTTTTTGCCCACAGTCGCCAATTCGATATTGTCCGATCGAGCTGCTCTTCGACAGCAAACCTCAACGGAAGGGCAAATGGCTCACCGTAGGACAGAACAAAGTGCAACGATGTGCTGAGCTCAAAACCGATCTCGTGAATCACACGCTCTATCGATGCATCTGTCCGTAGAAAAACAGAACGCTGGTACCCCTGAAATAGAATTCCCGATGAGATCGGAACGGTCTTGGGAGTCTCCCTCCCGTACTCAAATCGCGGCCTGCAGCGAACACGAACTCGAGGAACCCCCTTGATGGGCCGTAAAATCCGCACCAAATGCGGAGGACGGTACATGCCCTGACTAGTCGGGAATCTGGGCATAAAGTCGATCACTTCAAATTCGCAGTCTCCTGCCTGCTGGTTGAAATGGGTGGTCAAAACATTCGTGTTTCTAAGATAATGCTGCCGCGACTCCCAGATCTCGCGGCCACTATCGCCGTCAGGTTCAACCGACCATACCCCAGCATCCCAAGTATCGAGAAGTGATCCAAAAATACTCGGAGAGTCAAAACGCGGAAGACAACACCAAACGATCTCGGCGCGACGCGAAACCAATGCCGATGCTTGGCAATTACCAATGAGTCCGTAATCAAGCTGTGACACGTCTCAGTCTCAATTTCTCGGGTCGCATCAATCATCCTAAGCAAAAGAGAGACTCAATAATCTTCAACACGCTCATGATGAGAGCGGTATGGGGATTGCTACTGTCCCGCCCGGCATGAAAAAGGTACACCTCGCATTGATGCGCGTGAGCAACTTGCCTGCCGGATCAAACGCAAGAGCAAATTCAATCGCACGAGCTCTCCTTATCCCCTGCCGAGCAGCCGCAGGTGCATTAGCGCAATCAGCCGGAATGGGTATAAGGTGGGTCTCTCACCGACTTCGGCGGATCGCGCCTAAAAAATACTCTGCGAAAAAAACCGAAAACCACCCAAAAAAATCAAATGCTCGCTCGATCGAGCATATAAAAACAGGATTCTCTCTCCCATCTCCTAACATCCGCCAAGTCTTGGGCCGAAAAAAAGTCACCATCATCGCTAACCGAGAGCCCTATATTCACATGCATAAAGGAGGAGGAATCGAGCTCCTCCGTCCGGCCTCCGGATTGGTTACTGCGCTCGAACCCATTCTCAGAAGCTCAGGAGGGCTCTGGGTAGCTCATGGGAGCGGAAGCGCCGATCGCGAGACCGTTGATAAGAACTCAGAAATCAATGTACCTCCTGAAAATCCTAACTACCGACTCAAGCGCGTATGGCTGACAGAGGATCAGGAAAGAGGCTATTACTACGGGTTCTCCAATGAGGGTCTCTGGCCTCTGTGTCACCTGGCTCATACACGCCCCAACTTCCGCCTATCCGATTGGCAGCAATACGGGGCCGTAAACCAAAAGTTTTGCGAAGAAACCCCTCAAGATGCATTGCACGAAGATTCCATCATACTCGTTCAGGATTACCACTTCGCGCTACTCCCCAGAATGTTGAGAATCCGTTCACAGAGTCGAGCTCGAATCGGTCTTTTTTGGCACATACCCTGGCCAAACCCTGAAGCATTTGGAATATGCCCCTGGGCAAGCGAGCTACTCAACGGAATGCTCGGCGCTCATGTTGTAAGCTTTCAGACTCAATATCACTGCAACAACTTCTTGGAGACCTGCGACAGGTACCTCGAAGCTCGAGTGGATTGGGATCGATTCTCAGTGACAATGGGTAGTCATGAAACACTCGTGCGTGCCTTTCCAATCGGAATCGACACCTCACCCGTGCGAAGTATCTCTGAAAAAGAACGCTCTGAACTCAAAATAAAATACGGGATCGAGGCCTCCATTATTGGAGTCGGAGTGGATCGTCTTGACTATACAAAAGGTCTAATCGAGAGGGCAGAAGCTATCGAAAGATTCCTGGAAAAAAATCCAAATTATGTTGGAAAATTTTCCTTCATCCAAGTGGGATCCCCGACTCGGACGCAGATCCCCGCCTATCAAAACCTCGGTGCGCAACTCGAGCGTACCGTGGACCGAATCAATTCGAGATTCGGCCAAGGAAGCTACAGGCCCTTCATCTTGCTAGCGCAGCACC
>JAGWZD010000295.1 GCA_018968995.1 Bdellovibrionales bacterium | reverse complement strand
TCCAGAAGTTCGCTGAAGGTCGTCCTGCTGGAACAGGCGCTCTTTCAGAGTGGGAGTTCCCTCGAATGGTGCTTCCGACCTCTGGCCTAGATCTCAAAGCCATCGTAGATGCTTTCGAAAACCACTTGGTAGACCAAGCGCTGGCTCGTACGGGTAATAACAAGAACCGTGCGAGTGAGTTGCTGCAAATGAATCGTACCACTCTGGTCGAAAAGCTTCGTAAGCGTGGAATGATCAAGACAGTGGGTAGCCGGAATCGCATGAAGGGCGATGAGGTGGCTGACGGTCAGATGAATGATGCCGTCCTCATCTCAACCAATGCGAACAACACCAGCAACTCAAGCTCGGTCAGTGGTGGCGCCGGAATCAACAATAACGGCCTGAATAATGGTCGGAACTCTGGCACCGGAATTGATCTGTAAATCAGATTTCCCCTGAAAATCAGGGTGTGATGTTGAAACGGCCACCTCGGGAAACCAAGGTGGCCGTTTTCACGTGAGGCAGTCCTTATTTGTTTTCAGTTTCAGATTTTTGGATGGTCTGGCGGACCATATTTCGAACAATGCGACTTCGATTGGCTCCACCTACAAGGGCCTTGGCATCGTCATACAGGCCAGGATCATTGATCAGGGCCCCGAGGGTCCCTTGGCCATTATTGATCTTCTCTAGAATCGAATTCAGGTTCTTTACGGCCTCTTTTAACTGAATGTCCTCAAGCTGTTTGTTGATCTTGGAGGAAGCCGCCGCTAGGTTCTTCACCGTGCTGGTAAGGCCCTCGGCCAATTGATCGGTTCGATTTCCTTTTTCAAAACCCTTAAGAAGCCTTTCCATGCTTCCAGCGATGCTATTGAGGGTGACCAGAAGCTGATCTCCTCGGTTTAAGACCTGGTTAAAATCCTTCGAGTCATGAACTTCAATTGTGGCGTTATTAGCGAGAAGCTCGCCGTCCACTTTACCTGGGGTAAGTCGAATGAACTTATCTCCGAGTACTCCCATGGTTGCGATTGCGGCGGTGGCTCCCTGTCGCATCCAGTCTTGGTATTTCTGTTCAACAGTGATCTTCACCGAAATACTGCGTGCTTCTCGATCGATAAAAATATCATCGACAGTCCCTACTTGAAGACCACTAAGAACCACTTTCGCACCTGGAATGAGCCCATCGACCGAGTCGAAATGGGCGAAATAGGTCTGCTGGCGTTTGAACCAAGACGGCCCGCCTCCTAAAACCATCAGTGCTGAGATAAAAAGCGCGATTCCGCCCACGGTGAAAAGGCCTGCTTTGAATTCTAGCCCCTTTTGATTCATGTCTTCTCCTCGGGAAAAAGAAAATTTCTGATAATCGGATCGTTTGATTGGCGAATTTTCTCAGGACTTTCAGCGCAGTAGATCTTTCCTTCATGAAGAATCGCGATACGATCCGCTACTGCAAACGCACTGGCGAGATCATGAGTCACAAAGATTCCAGTCAATCCTCGAGCTTTTAATTTTAAGATATTTTGAACAAAACGAGCGGTATTCGACGGGTCAAGACCAGCAGTCGGCTCGTCAAATAAAATGATTTCGGGCTCTAAAATCATCGCACGAGCGAGACCCACTCGCTTCTGCATTCCCCCAGAGAGTTCTGATGGCAACAGGGCCTCTGAGCCTGGCATGTCAACCATCGCTAGTGTTTCGGCTACCTTCGCTCGAATTTGCTCCTCGTTCATCTGGGTATGCTCGCGCAAAGGATAGGCCAGATTTTCAAATACCGTTAGAGAGTCAAAAAGGGCCCCGTTCTGAAACACATAGGCGATTCTCTTGCGGATATCGATCCATTGATTTTCTGATAACCCAGAGAGGTTCCTGTTTCTCCAAGAGATCGCTCCTGAATCCGGAGACTCTAGGCCAATGATCGAGCGAAGGATTAAGCTCTTTCCAGCTCCTGAGCCCCCAAATAAAGCCAGCACCTCATTCTCAAAAAGCTCAATATCGATACCGCGATGAACAGCTTTTGTTCCAAAAGTCTTTTTCAGATCTTTGATCATGAGTACCGACTGAGACTGAGCACTCATACGCGGGGGTACACCGTGAGGATGAAGAGTTTTGTGAGAAAAAAATCCGAGATCATGATGAAGACACTAGAAACGACCACTACCCAAGTCGTCGATTGTCCGACGCCTTGAGTCCCTCCCTCGGTATTGAGGCCTCTCCAGCAGGCTACTAACGAGATAAAAACTGCAAAAACAGCCGTTTTTGCCATGCCTGTGGAGAGATCGTAGAGGCGAAGTGTTTCGAGCGTTTTTGCCCAGTAAAATTCAGGATTGATTCCTAGTTCGGAGCTCGCTACCAGCATCGCTCCAAATAGGCCGACGTAGTCGGCGATCAATGTCAGTATAGGAAGAGCGATCATTGCCGCTAGCATGCGGGGAATCACAATGCGCTTTATTGGACTTGTTCCCAACGCGCGCATGGCATCAATCTGTTGAGTCACCTTCATGGAGGCGACCTCAGAAGCGATACCAGATCCAATTCTTCCAGCGACCAGAAGACTTGTGAATACGGGACCGATTTCTCGAGCAATCGTGAGTGCAACAATTTTGGGAACATAGAGCTTGCCCCCAAACTTGGCCATTCCATATCCAAATTGAAGGGCCATCACCGAGCCTGTCGCTAGGCCGGTGACCAAGACCAGCCCCAAGGATTCCACGCCGATTCGGTAGACTTGCTGCACTAGAAGTGACGGGTAAAAGGGTCGATGAAAAAGCTCGCGAAAGGCCTGCACGCCTAAGTGCATGACACCACCGAATATTTCGATTTTTGATCGCCAGGTGTTGGCAGAAACCATGACTCCTAGGCTAACACGAAATCAGTGAGCGAGAGGAAGGTTCCCCAGGACTTTCTCGAACGCCAGTCGATCGGATGCAAAATGGCGGCGAAGTGACACCAGCGTCAAATCATAGACACACGACGCACGCACAAAAATGACATTATGGATGGTTACCGCTTGTCCAGAGGCAACGCCGCTAATGGTGTTCTGAAGAGCGGCTGTTCCCTGAACCTGAGTTTCGATTTGCTCCTTTTTCTCGATTTTCGATAGGCCGCCGCCCAACTGTTGCGACAGTTTACGCAAAGAAGGCTGATTCTTTTGATAAGCCCGTCTACATCCAGAAGTAAAAGCGAGTGTTCCACCCGT
>JAGWZD010000006.1 GCA_018968995.1 Bdellovibrionales bacterium | reverse complement strand
TACGCGGGCTTTTGTGCACCCTTTACTTACGCCCTAGACGGAGCAAACTGGGGTTCCTTTTTTCGTCTGAATACGAACGCCGGGGGAACGGCGAGTATGACTCTTTCTCCGAGATCTGCAGGTAAGAAAGACGGAAAAGCCGTGGAAAGCTACACGATCACCAGTACCATGCAAAAGCAGAACGAAATCTGGATCTCTACAACCACGGCGCCAATTACTATTTCGAATGATGGACGCATAGTCGTGAGCTCCGGTCCTGTGACTACTGTAGAAACTTATAGTGTCACTGTTCAGGCGAACTATCCCAACTCTCCCCACCCAACCGATCCCACTCCGCTCAAATTGACCATTGAAATTCATCCCCCTACCTCGTCAGTCGCGAAAGTCGCGTCTCCTCCGCAGTAGCAATCAGCGTCTTATTATTCGTATACGACGCTTCACTAGAATCCTTGATTCGCTTCACATATTTTTTGAACGTGTAATCGACTTCGGTTTTGCCCCAGTCCTTGCCGCCACTAAACACCATACAAAGCGCTGCTGCATCGAGAAGCGTGTCGAGTGGTACGGACTTTCCGGAAGGAACCGGAATCAAGACATGGGCTCCGGGCTTACCGCGAACATGCATCCAGAGGTCATTGCCGCGGGCGATTTTGAAAGTCAGCTCTAAGTTCTCCTCTCGCGAGCGCCCAACCAGAATCGGAAAGCCGTCTTTCGAGATAAATACTTTTCCCTGCCAGGCTGCCGGAACCGAGGCTTTGAGCTTGGGCCCCGCCACAGCGTCCACGCCCGCTTTGCCGTCTTGGTTTTTACCGCCTGCAATTCCTGCCAGTTGCTCAAAGCGCGCGAGAGCCCCCCAGTCCCCGGGGCTGACTTCTATTTTCTTTGCCACTTGGGCCAAACGCGCTTGCGCTGACTCAAGCCTCACTTGCGCTTCTTCGCGGCGACGCTTCTTTCGCTTGGCGAGCAGGAAAAATTTCTCTAAAAGCGCTCGGGGCTCTAGCCCCTCTTCTTGTTTTTTTCCAGTGCCCGTTGGAACGCGCAAATCGCCCAGTTGCCAGAAAGATCCTGTGGGTTCGGGCAAGGCGTAAAGCCAGGCCTTAAGCGTCTCACCAAAAAGCGCCCAATCGGGCTCTTGATCTGCCGCACGGATAGCTTCTTCGGATTGCCGGATGCTTTTGCTGAGTGCTTTTTTCAGATCCGTCACCGCGCGCTCGGCACGCTCGAGCCGCAATCCAAAAGCTTCTTCCCGAAGGGCCTGCTCGATAGCCTTTTGATACGAGAAGGCTGTTGTAAAAAATTCCTCTCGAACCACAAGCCCTGCTGGAATCTCTCGGGCCTCGGGCCAGCTCCAGTGCGTGACTTGCTTTGAAGCCTCGCGAATGGTTCTGGATCTCGCGATGATTTGAAGGGTTTTTGAATCCACCAAAAGCGCTTCAGGCAGAGCGGGAATGAAAACCAAGATCAACCAGGCGCCCGGAAACTCGAGCACTAGAATTCGCTCGCGCTCGACAGCGCGTACTGCCGTGAGGCGCGCCCCTTTAATGTGTTTGGAGAGTGCCTGATCAAACGGAGAGCGCGTGCTCTCAGGGGCATGTTTTGGGCCCTTGCCTTCCGCCAGAGCGAGGTAACAGGCCCGTGGGCGAACGCTTAAAAAAAGCGACAAATCGCGCTTTCGCTGATTGAGCCGAAGCACCCACTCGCTTTTGAGGTACCCTTCTGGGAAATCCGGTCGCTCCGGAATGCTTAATCGTTCGACGTGCGCACCGATGCATTCGCGGGCAAGCCCTTCGGCCAAGCGCGCGATCTCAAGAGCATTCAGTACCGGGAACACTTAGATCCTAAATTGCACACCTACGCTAATGAGCTCGCGCGAGAGCTCGCCCCGAATTCCAATCGGGGCATGAGTCTGACGTTCGATATCCAGAACAGCACCTGCGCCAAAGCGAGGCAGGAGCTGAAACTTTCCACCGAGATCTTCAGAAACCTTATTTCCGCCTAGTCCACCGAGGGCATAAAACGTCCAATCGGCGTTCAGCATAAAATCCCACCGAAGGTGCGTGCTAAAGAGTAGTGCCGAGGCTCCGCCCGAAGTGTACGGACCCATCTGCGCCTCAATAAAAACCTGGTTATTGATGTCTGGCGCAAACCCTTGATGAACGATTTTCTTTGCGATTGCCCCCTGAAGGGTAAAGCCTGTCGAAGCATTGATAAATCCAACACCCGGCTGAATCGCTGCGGTCCACTCGTGAGTGCTAGCAGGCCACTTCCAATCTTCGTAACCGGCTCCGAACGGAGATTGCGCGGCCACTTGGGCTGCTGAAGGTGCCGGCGAGACCGGTGCAGCGGTAGGAGTGGGCACCGGAGGTGCCGCCAGTGCGCCCCGCGCTAAAACCAGACCCAGACCAACCAAACCCCAAGAAGTATATCGTGAAGTGTTCATACCCTCACGCTACCCTAGCCGCTCGATCCTCTCCAAAAGATTTTTCAGTAAACTCCCCGTGACGCCCCAAATTCGGTGAGGCTCGTCTAAAAAAACGTCTATCGGATAACGAACCGAGCCTCGAGCGAGGGTCTCGCGGCGATAGGTCTGCACCAGCCTAGAGTACGGTACCCAAAGCGCCTCATCGATTTCCGACACCTGATACACCAGCGGCACCTGGTCGAGAGGTTTCTTGAGAACTGCAAGCACAGGAGTGACCAAAAAGCCGGTCACCGTCCACATCTCAGGAAGGGTGGCCACCACATCCACCAGTTCAGGTGCTAGGCCCACCTCTTCTTGTGCTTCGCGAAGTGCGGTGGCCACTGAAGAAGGATCCTCGGGGTCTTGCCGACCTCCTGGGAAAGCCATCTGACCCTTGTGGGTGTCGACACTCTCGGTTCGACGGGTGACCAAAACCTGTGGATCGTGAGGACTTGAAACGGAGCTGGCCCAAACCATGAGAACGGAAGCAGCGACTCCGTTACTCTGTGCAGGCCGCGGCAAGGAGTACGGGTGATCTAGGACTGCCGCCTTTTCTAGATTCTCGCGAAAGGACTTCATTTCAACCGAAGATCAATGCCGTAGCGCGAGGCCTTACGATAAAGGGTGACTCGATCGATTCCAAGAATCTCTGAGGCCTTCGATTTGTTGTAGTTCACCTCTTGCAGAACACGCAGGATGTGCTGCTTTTCAACTTCTTCAAGCGAGGTCTCAGCAGACATTGGGTGCACTATCGCTTGGGCACCGCGCTCCGTACCCACTCGATTTGAGGACTCCAGTAGTCCGGGAAAATCTTCAGGAAAAAGAACCGAACTATTTGCAAGCACAACCGCTCTTTCGATGGCGTGCTCGAGTTCGCGGACATTTCCGGGCCACGAATGCTTTCGGAAAACCTCTAAGGTCTCGTCTGCTACGTGCGAGATGTTCTTTTCGTTTTTCTCAGAGTAACGAACCAGAAACGCCTCAATGAGCTCTGGCAGATCTTCCAGTCGCTCTCGTAAAGGTGGTAACTCGATGGTAATCACCTTTAATTGATACAATAAGTCTTCTCGAAAGCTTCCCTGCTGAGCCAATTGAGAGAGATCGGCATGAGTCGCAGCAATCACCCGAACAGAAGCCTGCTCATCCTCCAAGAGGCGTAAAAGCTCGAGCTGAACGGCCAAAGATAACTCAGAAACCTCTTCAATATAGAGAGTTCCCTTCTTTGCTTCGATGACTCGGTCGTGAAAGTCCGCCGGCGTGCTCAGGTCGGTTGCACTCCAAGGAATAAACTTTTCGGCTCGGCGCTGACTGTTTTGATGAATCGCTCGAGCAACCATGCTTTTTCCGGTTCCAACTTCGCCCATCAGTAAAACGGCACTCGGAGAAAGCGCGGCACGTGCCACCACTTTATACACTTCTACAATTCGGGCGGATTTTCCGACGATCTCTCGGGCGCTCACAGTCTGTTGTTGTTTCGACGAGAAATGCTTTGAAGCCCGACGCATGGCCTGAGTTGCTAGGCTTTCCCAATGACGTGCGGCACGCTGAACAACGGCTTCGATTTGCTCGAGCTTGAAGGGCTTACTCACATAATCAAAAGCACCCTCGCGAATTGCCGCAATGGCACCCTCCATACTGCCAAATCCCGTCATCAAAATCACTGAAGTGGCTGAGCTTTTTTTCCGGGCAGCTTGAAGAACGGCCATCCCATCGAGCTCGAGCATGCGAACATCTGAAAGAATGATTGGAAATGTTTTTTCAGCAATCCTCTGCACCGCTTCTTCACCGCTTTCTGCGGTAAAAATCTCCAGGGGTGCGGGTAATTGAATTTTGCCTAAAACCTCTTGAAGCAGGTTTCGCGTCACCTCGTCATCATCAACGATCAAGATCGCGATGGGCGCCTTGATATCGGCAGACTTTACACTAGTAAATCGTGAATTAGGCATACGGAATTCGGAGCGTCACTCGAGTCCAAGCCCCGTGCTTAGAGTCCATGCCGAGAGAAGCCCCATTCTGCTTCGCAAGCTGCTGACAAATGGTCAAGCCAAGCCCGGTGCCTTCACCAGGACGCTTGGTGGTAAAAAAAGGCTTCCACACGTTTTTGAGATCGGCCTCGGCCACCCCCTCACCCGAGTCATAAACCTCAACAACCGCTGCGGCGCGTGAGTCCTGGGTTTCTAGCCGTGAGCCCAGCTCAAGCACCAGTCCCGATTTAACCCCATTTCGCACCTTGGACTGAAGAGAATCCAGTGAGTTGTTGACCAAATTAAGCAAGATTTGCTCGAGTTCAAGGGGAACCACTCGCACTGGGCCTAAATCATGCGAAAGCTTTCGATGCAACGAAACCCCCAGAGATTCGGCACGGGGCCCTACAATCGACAAAGTCTGTTCGATCACTCGGTTCACATCCACGAGCTGCCTGCTGGAGGCCGGCTGCGCTGTGGACTGAAGAAAGCTGCGTACGATCTTTTCGATCTTCTCGACCTGGCTTCGAATCACACCGAGCCGATCTTTCGAGCGTCCTTCGGTCAGCTCTCCACTGAGAAGCTGTAGGTGCCCGCCCATTGCATTCAAAGGGGTTCCAATCTCATGGGCAAACGTGGCCGTCAGTTGACCCATAACCGCCAGCTTCTCGGTGTTCATCAACTGCCGCTGAGTCTCATGCAACTGCTGAGTCAGCTGGACATTTTGGCTTTCTGCCGCAATCAATCGGCGTTCGTTGGCAATGGTTCGCCTCAAAAAGTAGCGAAGCCCGATGAAAAGCAAACTTAAAGCCGCTAACCCTGCCACAACCGTACTTCGCCACAGCAAACTTTGAATGCGCTCGACAAGCTTCAGCGTCACCAAAACCACTACGTTTCCAACGAGCTTTTTACTTTTCGAACGGATCGGAAGAACAATCTGCCAAAGACGATTCCCATCATCCTCCTGGATCAAGCTGATTTGGGCTAACTCGGTCAGCGCACTCAGACCTGAGTCATTGGCTACGGGTATCGTCGTTGGATCATCAGAAGACAGGGATTCTTCTACGCTTGAAGCCAAGAGCCTGGGCTTTTCTCCGGGAGTCTCGGGTGGCACAAAGACCTGCAAGCTCGCCACATTTCGCTGCGAATACAGAATTTCCTGCATTCGACCCTCAATTAAGGCCCTCGCTCGAGGAGACGCAAGCCAGCCTGCATCAGAAATCTCATCGGCCAGCGTTTCTGCTGTCGAAACCCCCAATTGCTTCATCTCACTTTCGAGCAATGGACCGGTGATGGCATTTTCAGCCACGGTAACCACCACGAAAGTAGGCACAATCACCGCCAACAAAACGAGGGAGATCTTCGTCTGAAGGTCAAGCTTTCGGCTTCGAAATGAAAACGGCATGGGCCGCCGCCCTCACAGCAATCAGTGATGATTTTTCGCGTGATGACGCTTTTTCGCAGCATGCTTTTTTGCTTTTGCTTTCGCATGAGCATGCTTGCGCTTCTTTTTCTGGCCACCCTTCTGAGGAGCTGCCTCAGCGGCATTTCCTGCATCGAGATTCTGCCAGTTTGAATTAGCAGGCGCCTGATTCATCCCCTCGGTCGCAGGAGCCGCTGGGGCTGCTGGAGCCGCAGGCGCTACTGGCGCCGAATCCTCGGCCAAAACCGAGGTACTGATCAAAGCAGAAACCAACAAGCTGACGATGATTTTTTTCATGTCTCGATCTTGTGTCGTGTCTGGGACCGTGACAACCAAAAAAATTCATGTTTAAGCCCCTGGTTATGGAAATTCGTGGACGACTTTTAGGGCTTTCCCAGGGCCAGGCTTGCTTAGGAACGGCACAGGGCCAGAAAACCATTCTCGTCCACTCTGCTGGAAATGCAGCTTTGGGAGACTGGGTCGTTGCGTCGGCATCAGACGCCTCCGAAGGAAGCTATTCACTCGCCGTTCTAACGCCCAATCGTCACCCTGAAAAAAGCCTGCGTTTTTTCGAGCGAATTCAAGACCCTCGACGACAAAGAGGCGTAGCCTTCCGAGCCCAAATTGAGGGGCTGATCCGCAAGTTTTTCTGTAGCCGAGGATTCATTGAAGCTCGAACCCCTCTTCTGGTTCCCTGCCCAGGAATGGAGACTCATATCCGTCCTTTTCAGCTGAAATCTGGGGCATATCTACCCACTTCTCCCGAGTTTGCCCTAAAAAGGCTTCTCGTTGGGGGGTTAGAGCAAGTGTTCCAGATCGCTCCAGCCTTTCGCCTAGAGCCTAAATCCAACACGCATCATCCCGAGTTCACTCTTCTGGAGTGGTACCGAGCCTTTGCCGGTCTTCAAGAGATCATGAGTGATACTGAAACACTGATTGAAACTCTTGCGATCGAAATTCATGGAAAACCAGAGATTCGTTTCCAAGGAAGACACTTCTCAGTTCGTACCCCCTGGCCCAGACTCAGCATTCGAGAGCTTTTTTTCGAACACGCCGGTATCGACCTTGTGGCTTGCTCATCGACCGAGAGGCTGGCTTTAGAATGTCAACGCTTGGGCCTGAAACCCACGGGCGACTCCGGAAGTGTAGACACTTGGGATGACCTCTATTTTCGAATTTGGCTAAATGTGATTGAGCCCAGGCTCCCTCAGAATCAAGCGGTCTTTGTGCATGGCTATCCTCCCTCTCAATCGGCTCTATCTGTCATTGAGACACTCTCGGATGGCTCGCGGTGGGCTAAACGCTTCGAGGCCTACGCAGGAGGCATTGAGCTTTGCAACGCCTTCGAGGAACTGACCGATCCGCAAGAGCAACGCGCTCGGTTCCTAAAAGATATGGATCTTCGAACGCAACTCTACGGCGATGAATTTCCAAAAACGCCGCTCGATGAGGACTTTCTAGAAGCCCTTGCCGAAGGGCTTCCTCCCTCTGGTGGAAATGCGTTAGGTGTAGACCGTCTGATTATGCTGCTCGCTGATGAGCCGGATATTCGCTACACCTTCTGGCTTGAGGCTTATGCTGGTCCGGAAGGAACTGAAGAACCCACCCGCTGATCGGAATCGCGTCGTTGACCTTCAGCGCTTTGAGCTTTTCCCTCGATCCGCTGAAGCTCGACCATTTTTGAGTAGACTCCCTGAATCTTCATCAGCTGATCATGACTTCCCTGCTCGACCAGCTGACCATGATGAAGCACCAGTATGAGATCCGCATCGCGGATCGTCGCTAAACGATGCGCTACCAGGATCTGCGTTCGTCCTAATGATTCTTGTCTCAGTAGCGCAGAAATCTCTTGCTCGGTTGTCGAATCCACATTTGCCGTAGCTTCATCGAGAATCCATAAATCGGGCTTTGCTGCACGAGCTCGGTAAAAAGCAAGCCGCTGGCGCTCGCCCATCGAAAGATTCACTCCCCGCTCGTAAAGATCTTTTTCTTGAAGGCCCAATGGGATTTCTGCCGATCCCTCAAGACCCTCACGAAACAGCGTGACGTTCTCATGAAGTGAGCCGGAAAATAGAAAAACCTCTTGCTGAATCATCCCGAGACGCGCGCGAAGCTCACGACGATCGAAGCTGCGCAGATCTCGACCGTCCAGCAAAATTCTTCCCCGGTTCGGCTCATAGAATCTCAGGAGCAAACTAATGATGGTACTCTTTCCCGCTCCAGTGTGACCTACAATACCCACCCGAGCCCCCGGATCGATACGGCAGCTCAGATCGCGAATCACCCAGTTTTCATCTGAGTAAGCAAACCACACGTTCTCAAAAATGATCTCACCACGAATCGCAGGCAGCTTCGATCGATCAATCACTGTTAGACTACCCCGAGCCTCGTCTTCAACAGGCCAATCCAAGATAGAAAATATTCTTTCAGCTGAGGCCATACCAGACAGAAATAAGTTCCATTTGTCTGCAATCTCGCGGAGCGGCTGAAAAGCAGTTAAAACATATGCAAAAAAAGCGACCAGTACCCCAACGGCAAGATCGCCATGGTAAGCGCGGTATCCCCCAACGGCCACTACAGCAGTCATCGAGATTCCTGAAGCCCAAGTAATGGCGGGCTGAAAGTAGGCAAACACATGGATCGACTCAATCTGAGCGCTAGTGTATCGGGCATTCACCTGCTCAAACCGAGCAAACTGTCGCGACTCGCGCGCGAACAGCTGAACCACACGCATTCCCATGATGTTTTCTGCTAAAAACGAGTTCAAAGCGGAGAGCCGATTTCTAGCCTCACGATAGGCGATTCGTAGGCGAGCACTGAAATAAATTGAGAAACCAGCGAGTATCGGAAAAATAGCCATCGCAACCAGAGCGAGTTGAAAGTCTAAAATAAAAAGCCAAATCAGAATTCCCAGTACTGTTAGAACATTCGTAATGATCGTAGCAAAGCCAGCAGAAAACATCTCCGCAAGCGATCCAATATCGTTGGTAACTCGAGTCACCAGTCTACCGGCAGGGGTACGATCATAAAGCGACACTGGAAGCCGCTGAAGATGAGTGAGCAGCGACTGCCGGAGCTCTTGCATGACTCTCTGACCCAGTAGAGTAAAAAAATAACCCTGACCAATGGTTGTTAATACCCGCAATACCTGGACTCCAAAGTAGATCAGGGTCAGCTGAAAGAGCCGAGACTCATTTTTTGGAATAATGGCATCATCAATGGCATATCCAAAAAGACGGGGCTCAAGCAGCGCTGCCCCTGTCGCCAGAAACATCAGGAGAATTCCGATCCATAGGGGGCCAGGATGTCCCCCTAAAAGACGGAAAAGTCGCGCCACTTCCTGGCCTCGAAGCTGCACCCGTCCGGATTGCTCTTCAAGATCTTCAGACTCCAGGAGCGATAGGTGCTTGATCGGCTCTTTCGCCATAATGCGCCAACTCCTCCTCAAGTTTCTGTTGATCATAAAAATCGCGGTACAATCCGCCGGCCTCTGAAATCAGCTGCTGGTGAGTGCCCTGCTGGATCAATCTTCCTCGGTCGAGAACAACGATCCAGTCGGCTTCCTGAATAGAGGAGATTCGATGAGCAGCAATCAGCTCGGTGCAGCGGTGCTCTCGACTTCGGAGCTCACCCAGTAAGCGACTCTCAGTGCGAGTGTCCACGGCAGATAGCGCATCATCCAGAATCAAAATCGCAGGACTCCTAGCAATCGCTCGCGCGATAGTCAGGCGCTGGCGCTGACCGCCCGAGAGGTTCACTCCTCGCTCTCCAAGCAAGGTAGCAAATCCCTGGGGTAATCGCTCGATCTCGCCATCCAGAGCCACCCGTTCAGATAGTTTTAAAAGTGCACTTCGGGCAGGAACCTCATCCAGGCCCCAGCCTAAATTCTGGTCGACCGTCTCACTGAACAAGAAAAGATCTTGACCCACAAATCCAATATTTTTTCGCAACTCTGACAGTCGATACTGATTCAAATCCCGACCGTCTAAAAAGATGGAACCATCGAAGGCAGGATATAAACGAGGAATCAGCGACAGTAGCGTGCTCTTGCCAGAGCCCACTGCTCCAACAAAAGCAACCCGCGCTTTAGCGGGAATCACCAATGAGACACGATCAAGAGCATTTTCTTCTGATCCCGAATACCGAAATGAAAGGTTTCTGAACTCAATCTCACCCTGAATCGCTCGCGGACCGGGCGCGTGATTGAGCTCAGACTGAGAGAAGTCAGGGGCCTCGAGAATTTCTGACTTCTCATCAAAGACATCCTGAAGACGGCGCGAACTCGCCACTCCTCGTTGATAGAAAGATACCGCCATCCCCACCGCCGCCATCGGCCAGACCATTTTTTGAATGTATCGCTGAAAAGCGACAAACGTGCCTAAAGTCTCTGTTCCGCCCAAGGCATGATGGCCACCGACCCAAAGCAAAGCCACCAAGCCCAAACTCATAGTGAAGTCTAAAAGAGGTCCAAATGAGCTTTGCACCCGCGCAAAACTCATATTGAGATCCATGTATTCCTGACCCGCTTTGCGAAACCGTTCGAGCTGCCCTGGTTCGGCAGCAAAAGCCTTGATCACTCGAACCCCAGTCAAGGTTTCTTGCGCCAGTGCCGAGAGCTTTCCAAAGGACTGTTGCACCTTCTCAAAGCGTTGATGAATCAGTCGCTCATTTCTAGCCACTAGCCAAGGAATCAACGGAAGAGGGAGAAAGGCTAAAAGTGTCAGCTGAGGCGATAAAATGAGCATCGCCACAGGAACTGAAACGAAATAAAAAAGCGCATCTGCAGCAACCAGCAAACCCGAACCTAATGCCGCTCGTACTGCCTCGACATCATTACTTGAAAGCGACATCAAATCGCCCAATCGCTTTCGATCAAAAAAGGAGGGGGATAGCGAAAAAAGATGCTTCGAAAATCGGTTCCGAAGATCCTGACCTGCAAAGAAACTAGAACGCAGCAGGTATCGCCTCCAGCCATACCGACAAAAGCCTTGGATGAGGGTAATAAAAAAGTAGGCTGCCGCCATCCACCAGATTTCTTCTAAAGGCTTGCGCTCGACGACCACATCCACTGCATGTTTCAGAAGAATCGGAGGAATGACTTCCAAAATGTCCACAATCACCAGTGTCAATAGGCCGATGGCAATAGGCCGCCGATACTCCCACATCAACTGTCGAAGCAGCGCACTCTCATGCCATCTTTTTCGAAGACCCTTTAATGGGCTGCGAGGAGTCTCGCCTTGCATGTCTGAAAATCCTTCGGGATCGGGCTTTTAACTGAGATCTCTTTTCTAGAAATCGGGTGCGGGAAAGTCAAGCAAGCGGCGTGAAGCATGAGACGAATGTGTCTTAGCTCGGAGCAATAACGAATGGAGAAGTTCTGACGAATCTGGTCTGACCAGCGCGCCTCGTACAGGGGGTCGCCTACGATAGGATATCCCGCCTCAGATAAGTGCACCCGAATCTGATGAGTTCGTCCGGTTCGGGGCCAACAAATCACCTCATGATCGACTGGCCCCTCGAAAGTAGTATGGGCCCAATCTCCTCCTGAGCGAACGCTTTGAAAAAAAGAGGCCTTCCCTGGGGCACGCTTTAAATAATTGCGAACTTCCCATGACGAACCCGCTGCCGCCTCCTTCCAAGGCCCCGTTACCAAAGCCCGATATTCCTTCTGCGCCAAGTGCTGCGTGAACATTTCAGAAACACCTTTGTTCGCCTCTTGATGCTTGGTGAAAAGAATGACTCCCGATGTGTCGCGATCGAGGCGATGGTGCAGACCCAGGTAGGCCTTGGGGTTACGCTCACGCTCTTTCAAAAAAGTATGCACTTTAGCATAAAGATTGGCTCGAGCCTCATCGAGGGTGGGCTGGGTGGGAATTCCTGGTGGCTTGTCTACAACAATCAGCCAGTCATCTTCAAAAAGGATCGACGACTCACTCATCGACCACTTTACACCCTGATCGGCCCGCTGCGGAGCCGTCGCCAGCTTCTGCCAATCGACATGCACCTCTAGGTGAGCGCCCACAATCAGCTCTTTCGAGGCTATTCGAACGCGCTTTCGATTGAGATAAACGGCCCCTGCAACAATGAGCTTACGGGCCTGTGCTTTTGAGAGTGTCTTTTCATTCGAAAAAAGCCGAACGATCGCTTCATCAAGCCGGGTCTTGGCAAGCTCAGGAGGAACCGTGAATCGATAGGTGCGTAGAGGCATTATTAGCCCTGGCGTAGGCTTAAAATCTGACGAGCCTGCTCTGGTGTGGCTACTGGGCGACCCAATTCTCGAGCAAGTCGAACCACTCGCTCGACAAGCTGGGCATTAGACTTCGCAAGCTCTCCTTTGCTGTAAAAGATATTGTCCTCAAATCCCACACGAACATGCCCGCCGAGCAGAATGGCCTGCACAGCCATCGGTAACTGATAGCGCCCCACGCCGGCTACACCCCAGTGGGGCATCCCGGTACCGGCAGTACGTGAAATTTTCTCGAGAAGATGGATCATATGAAAAAGATTCTCTGGCTCGCCTGACATTCCCCCCGGGACCCCTAATACGAACTGAAAATGCATGGGCTCGCGAAGAATTCCTTGTTTGGCATATCGGTAGGCTGTCTCGAGCATCCCCGCCTCGTACACCTCTAACTCAGGCATCACCCCCGAGTCTCTCATTCGCGAGGCCAAAGCGATAATGTCGCGGGGGTGATTGAAAAACACCTCATCGCCAAAGTTCATAGTTCCTAAATTCAGTGAAGCCATTTCTGGCTTTAAATCGAGCGGTCGCGCGCGATTATCAATCGACTCACCTATGGCTCCGCCGGTAGAGATTTGAATAATCGCTCGCGGAGCTTTCAGACGAATCGCGTCGATTGATTCTTTAAAACGTTCAGGACGCTGACTAGGTTTTCCATCGTCTTCGCGAACATGCAGATGAATGATCGAACATCCCGCATCCATGCACTCTTTTGACGCCTGCGCTTGATCGGCAGGCAAAATGGGAAGATGAGGTTGACGCTCGCGAGTCGTTTCAGCGCCTGTGATTGCACAGGTAATAATTAATGGTTCCATGTCCTAGCCTCCTTGCACCTGGGCTGCATTCAAAACTCTATGCAGACGGTTCAGCACTTCCCATCGAATCAAATCATCACTGACTTGCTCAGCCCAATTTCGATGAAACTCGCGATTGGGTTCACGACGAAGATCTAATCCAAAATCCACACCTTTTCGCGCCTGTTTCGCAGCGAAGTCTGCGTACCAATCTCTCATGCGCTCACGAGACTCTTCTCGGTGAAAGGCCAGCACCTTGAGCCCCCACTCTCCTAGAACACGCTTTAGCGTGAAGACCGAAGCGCCCGAAAAAATTCGTGTCATTTTGGCCTCAAGTTGCTCTCGGCTCGGTTGTGAAGAGGTCGAGGACGCCGACGGACTCGCAAACGGCTGAAAGGAATCCGGCGCTTGGGGTTTTGTGATCACCAGGCTCGAAGGAGCTTCTGAGACCTCCTCAGCTGCTGTCGAGATACTGGATAAGGGCTTGGCATCTTCAAAAGTCAGCTCTGGAATCTCCCTAAATTCCATCAGCAGATCTACTAACTCGCGAACAAAGACCCCGATGGCTTTCGGGTTTGCGGTCGTTTTCGTGTCGGCCTCTCGAGCACGCTGCAAATCAGAGCGAGTAAAGCCGTTATAAACGCCTTCTAGTGATGCCCCCTGATTCAATGAGTTCAGCCAGTTTCCAAATTCCGATGGATTCTTAGGATTGATCGCCAGAACAACTCGATACAGTTCTTGAAGAAGTTCTGCATTCCGTTGCACCGTGGGTTCGACGTTAGTCGGTGTTTCTTGAGCCCCTGGGGCAGTTGTTCCAGAGGAGGAACTCTGCATCGTGCTTGTCAAAAACACAGAAATCTTCTGGCAACCCACCACCCCAGGCAGGCAAGCAAGCAAGACGATGAAGTTTTGAGAAAACTGGGGCATCATGACTCTCATGATGCGTCGAAACGGCCCCTTTTTGCGATCTTTTCTTCTCATAATGACGCTGCTCGCCATGCCTCAGGCGTCTGCCGCACCAGGAGCGGCAGGGGTTACCCTCGAACGCTATACAGGAGTGGCTCGCGATTCCTCAGGGAAGCTTCTTTATCAAGAGAAGCACGAGGTCCGCTACCAAGATGGACGAGTTCTGAGCGGAATCACGCGCTACCTCTCGGGTGAAGGAACGCTGATTGCCGAGCTGAACTCAGACTTTAGTTCCAATGCCTTTCTTCCAAAGTACCGTTTTAAGAATCTGATCACTTCTCTGGAAGAGGGTGTCGAGTGCTGTACGGGAGACGAACTGGAAGTCTTTCATCAGAGCAAAAGAAAAAAGATCAGATATCAGGCAAACTGGGTCAGTGGTCAGGGCTTTCACTATCTGGCGAAAGATCGTCTTGAAAAAGTGGATCACAACGAAAAGCAGCACTTTAAATTTCTGATTCCATCCAAACTCGACAGTTACAACTTCCGACTCAGCTCAGCGGGACGGGATGATAAAAATCCGGATTACGAGAGGGTCCTTCTGGAGATCGATCACTGGTTTTTCAGGCTTTTTGCTCCAAAAATAGTAGCTACTTATGACATGAAAACGCGTCGACTGATGCGTTATGAGGGCCCTAGCAATATTGAACTCAAAAAGGGCGAAGTCAAAAACGTCACTATCGAATATTCCTACGATCCATGAACCAAAAAGAAATTCGAGAGCTGACCGAAAGCATCCCTCTAGATCTGAAAGAGATTCAGGAGACCGCGGGCAACACCCCTCTTACCCTAACGACACTTCGCGATCTCGATGCCACTATCGATAGGATCTTCGAAGCGTTGAGCCAATTGCAGAAACCAGAGCTCCTCGATTCTTTATGTCCTTATTTTGGGGTGATCTGGCCATCCGCTAGGGCACTAGCAGAATGTGTCGACCACACCCTGATTGCTGGACTTCAAAAGACGCTCGATACGAAGATTCTGGAGCTGGGATGCGGCCTAGCGATGCCGTCGCTTGTGAGCGCAAAAAAAGGGGCCCAGACTTGGGCCACCGACTTTCACCCCCAAGTAGAGCGTTTTCTGGTCATGAACCGAGAGAAAAATCAGGCTGGCTTGCTTCGCTATGTGGATTGGGACTGGAGGAGTCTGCCAGAGCTACCTTCTGAGCTTCGACCCCTCTGGGGAAAAGCCGACTGGGTGATCGCTTCGGATGTTTTGTACGATGCCGATCTCCCGATTCCACTGGCAAAGGCCATGGCCCAGGCGGCAGCGCCTCGAGGGAAAATTACGATCACCGATCCAGGAAGACCCTACCTTCAGCTATTTTGCGATGAACTGACTAAGAATCAGGGATACCGAATGAGCACTCGAGTGGTTCGAGTCAAAAACGCCCAAGAGGTCTTCGTGCTCGATTTTGAACGGTAACTGATTCGCAGACGGGTTTTAGAACTGAGTACCGAGAGCCTTGGGGGCCCGCGAACGTCCGACAAATCCTGCAAGTACAACCAAGGTGACCAAATAAGGAAGCATTTGAATAAACTGAACCGGAATCGTCTCATCAGGCTTCCAAGGTAGCGCTACACCCTGCAATCGATTTTGCAGTGCTTCGGCAAAACCAAAAAGGAGGCAAGCCGCAAACGCAGGCCAAGCCTTCCACTTCCCAAAAATCAATGCGGCCAGTGCCATGAACCCGCGCGCTGCCGTCATATTACGACTGTAGGCCGATGACAGACTCAGAGAGAGCGTCGCTCCGCCCATTGCCGCCAAAGCACCCGCTGCTAGTACGGAGAGAAACCTTACCCGAATCACGTTCACGCCTGCACTTGCCAGAGCGTGAGGATGCTCTCCTGCAAATCGGATCCAAAGACCCACGGGGGTCTTAGCTAAAAGCAGCGCTAATCCCGCTACCAGAACAATGGCACCCACCACTGGTCCTGCCCAGTGCAGGCGTTCATCCAGTGGAATCGAGGGTGTAGAGCCCGTATTTCCATACAGAAGCTTAGAAACGGACGGGACTACACCGGCAGCAAGAAAGTTGATCGCGGTACCTGCCACGACTTGGTTTGCCCGAAAAGGAATCACTAAAGCTGCATAAAGAGCACTAAAAGCCAATCCAGCAATCACTGCGGCAGCGCATCCGACGAGTGGACTATGAAAGGATAAAGTCGCCACCGCAGCTGCAAAACCGCCCACCATCATCATTCCCTCAAGAGCGATATGAATCACCCCAGAGCGTTCACTCAGAAGTCCCCCCATGGCTGCGAAAATTAAAGGAGCAGAGAGCCTGAGAGTAGATCCTAAAAGAGAGAGCATCTCATCCATGCGCTTGAGCCCCCTTTTGTTTTATCTTTATGTTTCTTCGTCGGGCCCAGATATCCCAAAGTCCCTCAGCAGAAACTGTGGCAATGATGAGCGCTTGAATCACTAAAGTAAGATCTCGGGTCACGTGTTCGGTTTCGATGTCCAAATCAGCGGTTCCTTTATGAAGAGCGCCAAAAAGAAACGCAGAAGGAATAACTGCAAGCGGGCTACCGCGAGCCAGAAGGGCGACAGCGATTCCGATAAAGCCATAGTCGGGAGAAAACCCCAGCTTAAATCGATGAGCACTCCCTAAGACTTCTCCCAGGGCAACTCCTGCAGCTAAAATCCCCGATAAAGTCATGGCTAAAATCTGCACTCTTCCCACTGAAATTCCCGCCATTCGTGCGGCACTTTCGTTCTGCCCCACCACTTTCATCTCAAAACCCCAACGAGTGCGTTCAAATACCCACGACAGCACTGCGGCTGAAAGCAGTCCACAGACCAACGCCCCACTCACCGGGGAATCACCGAGCCCAGGAATTTGAGGAAGAAAATAGCCGGGCCCAACAGCAAGGGTCTCGGGACTTTGGGTCTCGGGGTTTTTTAAAACATAAAGAGTGACGTAACTGGCAATCGAGGCTGCGATAAAGTTTAGCATGATGGTGGAAATCACTTCGTGACTTCCACGCCGAGCTTTAAGCCATCCCGCTATCGCCGCCCAGCCACCGCCCACAAAGGCAGCCGCAGAAAAAGCAAAAAGCCAGGCCCACCCGGCTGACACATTTGGAAAGAGCACACCCACTGCAGCAGCAGCAAGAGCAGCCATGGTGAGCTGCCCTTCTGCTCCGATATTAAAAAGTCCCGCCCGAAATGCGACGGTGACGGCAAGCCCCGTAAACAGCAAGGGTGTCATGTAGAACAAGGTCATTCCCAGGTCGTAGCGTGTCCCGAAGGCCCCCTTGATCAAAACCTGAAGCACATGCCAAGGATTCTCTCCGGCCATTGCCGTTACCGCTAAGCCCAAACTCAATCCCAAAGCTAAAGCGAGTAAAGAGCGAAGCAGCTTCATGCATGGCCTCCTTTTAGGCCGCCACTCATGGCAAGTCCGAGCTGCTGAGCACTCACATTTCCACGGGAGAATTCGGCAACCACTGCCCCCTGAAACATCACAATAATTCGATCTGAGAGCGAAAGAATCTCATCGAGCTCTGAAGAAACAAGTAAAATTCCAGTTCCTTGGTCTCTTGCTTTAAAAAGTTTTCGATGGATCCACTCGATTGCCCCAACGTCTACTCCTCGAGTCGGATGGGTTGCGACCAAAAATTCGGGGTGATGCTCGAACTCTCGGGCGATGACAAGCTTTTGCTGGTTTCCACCTGAAAGACTGCGCCCAGGAATTCCTGACTGGCGAGGCCGAAGATCGTAATCCACCCAAGCTCTTTCAAGAGCTTGTTTCAGTGCTGATTTGCGAATCACGCCCCCGACACCCGGAATTTCAGAAACAAATGCGGGATGATTTTGAAGTCCTAATAAAATATTGAGCTCCACTGACTCATCGAGAAGCATTCCATCGCGGTGCCGATCTTCGGGCATAAAACCCACTTGCAAGCGGCGAATCTGCGAGGAAGACCAGGAGCTCACGTCATGGCCGAGTAGCTCTACCTTTCCAGAGTTTAAGGATAGAGGATTTTTTGGATCTAAAAGAGCTCGCAGGAGTTCGCTTTGGCCATTGCCCTCTACTCCTGCTACGCCCACGATCTCTCCAGCACGAACCTCAAGAGAAACGTTCTTGAGCATGGCGTGGTTTGAGTCGAGAACGAGATCTGTTACCTTCATTCGAACAACACCGGGATTGGACTCGGCCTCGGACTTTACGTCCAGAATCACTTTTCTCCCCACCATCCACTCGGCCAATAACTCGGCTGAAGCCTGCTTGGTCTGAATCGAACCTACCGTTTTTCCCTGACGAAGCACCGTTACTTCATCAGAGAGGGCCAGCACTTCTTTCAACTTGTGAGTGATAATCAGAATCGTCCTTCCCTCATCGCGAAGACGACGCAAATTAGAGAATAAAGCCTCAATTTCCTGAGGGGTCAGGACTGCGGTGGGCTCATCCAGAATGAAGACTTGAGAGTCACGGTACAAGAGCTTCAGAATCTCAACCCTCTGCTGAACGCCAACCGGAAGGTCCTCAATAGCCCGATCGGGATCCACGGGCATCGAGTAACGCTCGCAAAGCTCTCGAAGCCTTGAAGCGGCCTTCTTTGTATCGAGAATCCCAAATGCAGAAGAGTTCTCACAGCCCAGCACGATATTCTCTAAAACCGTGTGCGGCCCTGCGAGCATAAAATGCTGGTGAACCATCCCGATGCCAGAGGCCATGGCTTCGGTGGGGTTACGCCATCGAACAGATTTTCCAAAAACATGAACTTCTCCGGAATCGGCCGACTGCATCCCGAAGAGAATCTTCATTGCGGTGGATTTACCTGCGCCATTCTCGCCCACAATGGCATGAATAGATCCTCTCCTTACAGAAAGGTTCACATCCGTATTGGCAAACACTCGAGACTCGCCCGATCCAAAAGATTTGGAAATGTTTCGGAGCTCGATGGCTAGGCTAGAGACGACGTTCATTTCCGAGTCTTGTAGTAGTCCGGAACTTTAATCTTTCCAGAAACGATGGCTGCTTTAATGGCATCGGCCTTTTTCCGCATCTCGAGAGTCAGCACTTTTTCATTATACTGATCCACTGAATAATCCACTCCTGAATCGATCAAACCGTGTCGGATCACTCCCGGAGCAAACTTCTTTTGCACCACCTGCTCGATGGAACGATACACAGCCAAATCAACTTTCTTGAGCATGCTGGTCAAAACCAGTCCGGGCTTAATCCAGTTTTGATTGGAGTCTACACCGATGGCGAATTTTTTCTGATCTTCTGCTGCATCAAAAATACCCATAGTAGAGGCGCCTGCGGCAGAAAAGATCACATCCGCTCCTCGTTGATATTGCGACAAAGCCAACTCTTTGGCTTTCGGGGGATTGTTCCAAGCATCGCCGGTGACTCCGATGTAATTGGACAAAACCTGCGCCTTTGGATTCACGTGTTTTGCTCCGGCAGCATACCCCATTTCGAAGCGTCGAATCAGAGGAATATCCATTCCTCCAATAAAACCAACTTTTCCGGTCTT
>JAGWZD010000294.1 GCA_018968995.1 Bdellovibrionales bacterium | reverse complement strand
GGGCTCCCGGCGCCGATTTGGTGGACATCGATATCGATGCCTATGAGAGTGAAGATGGCGCTCAACGTGTTCCAGGCGAGGACTATCAAGTGCAGGATGAAGATCCTTCAGACCATCACGGTCACGGCACTCACTGCGCGGGCATTGTGGCCGCAACGGCAAATAATGGACTTGGAATTTCTGGGGTCTGCCCCGGCTGCCGGATGATGCCGGTGCGAGCAGGGTTTTCGATTCGATACCCGAATGACACTAACGGCTTTGATGAGTACGGTCTTTTTGAGTACGACGATATCGCCAATGCCATTGTTTACGCTGTAGACTCGGGCGCCCGAGTGATCAGTATGAGCTTCGGAGGAAGCGGTGATTCGTCGATTCTGAAAGACGCGATCAACTATGCCCGCGGAAAAGGGGTCGTTTTAGTTGCCGCGGCAGGAAACAGTAACAGTACCGAGCCTTCTTTTCCTGCCGCCTACCCCGGCGTGATTTCTGTGGCCGCAACCGAATCCAATGATTCGCGAGCTAGCTTCTCCAATTATGGATACTGGGTGACTGTGGCGGCTCCAGGGCGAAGTATCTTAAGCACGCTTCCAAAGACCGGAACGCTCAGTGACCCTAGTGGCTACGGCAATCTCAGTGGAACCTCCATGGCCACACCCTATGTGGCGGGTCTTGCGGGGCTTCTGCTGTCTCAAAATCCTTCTCGAACAGCAACACAAGTACAGGCGGCCATTCTAAGCGGAACAAAACCCATCAGTTCTTACTCCGGTGCTATTCCGGCAGGCGTGGGCATTGTGAACGTGCTAAATGCGCTACAGTCTTCTGTCACCGCTCAGGCAACTCTCACGGCTCCACAACCAGGCACCACGGTAAAGCTTGATGCTCTGAGTGTTGAGGGAACAGCCACAGGGTTTCGCTACGTGGTGGAACTCGGAGAAGGAGCTTACCCACAAACCTGGAAATGGGTCGGAGGAGCGAATCAATCTATTGCTACACCACAGACACTGGCGACAGTTTCACTTTCAGGAATGCCCTCAGGAGCCTACTCGATTCGACTTCGTGTCGAGGACTCGGCAGGTGCCTCGATTGAAAAGAAGGTGACCTTTGTTCGCGAGTTACCTCAGCAAACCGTTGCAGCTCCTACATTCAGCCTGGCAGCAGGTTCATATTCGTCTCCTCAGCAGGTAGCGCTGTCTTCCTCAACCCCGGGAGCAACCCTTCGTTACAAAACCGACGGGACCAAACCCGATTGCTCCAGCGGAACGGTATATTCACAGCCTGTGGCGATCTCACAATCTACAACCCTTCAAGCGATTGCCTGTAAGGTCAATTGGCTAGACTCGCAGATCAGTACAGCGACTTATACTCTTTTTGTGGCACCCGTCGCACTCAGTCTTCCTTCGGGAACCTACGAGACTCCTCAGACGCTGAGTCTTTTAACCTCCACTTCAGGAAGCACGATTCGCTATACGACCAATGGTACCAGCCCAACGTGTAGCACTGGCATGGTTTATACGAATCCGATTTCTCTGACGAGGACTGGCAGCATTCAGGCGATCGGCTGTCGATCGGGATGGACCCATTCTTCTGTTACAATGGCCTCCTACACGATGGTGGATGTTCTGAGTCCCACTTTTAGTCCGCCTCCGGGTAAGTTTAGATCTCGCACGATCACTCTCACGATTTTAAGTGCCACCACTGGAACCACGCTGTTTTACACCGTGAACGGGCGCAACCCCTCTTGCGGCTCAGGCACTCGGTTCAGTAAGCCTATTCAACTGCGGCTGCCAGCAACCGTTCGGGTCATTGCGTGCAAGTCGAGTGGAAAACGCTCTGAGGTCGTCATGGGAGTCTATCGGTAACCGTCCGCGAAAAATGGGGCTTAGTCCATGTTTCTATCGACTCTCGAAAATCTGCGCTGCCTGAACTGCCAGGGCGTGCTCGAAGCGCGTGATCCTGAATGGGTCTTTAATGAGCACTCCCGCGGCGATGTGCTCTGGGGCCGGGTCACCTGCCCTGCATGCCAATCCTGGTACCCGATATTAGCCGGCGTGCTTTTGTATGTATCGGATGTCGAGAACGCTCTGGTTCAGCACATCAAAGGAATCAGCAGACTCGTTCCGGATGAGCGCATTCCAGCAGAGCACTTGGCTCACTTTGTTGAGGCTCGAGAGTCCCTGACTGAAGACGGCTTTTTTGATGAGGGACTAGAGGAAGATCTTGAAGCAGAGCGGGTCAATGCTCTGTATGTGATGAATCACTACCTCAAAGCGGAGAATGTTCCCTCGACCGGCTCGGGTCTCATCGATCAGCTCGTGAAAGATCATTGGGACCACGGACCTCTAGAAAAAAGCGCTCAGTGGATTCTAAAGCACGGAAGCCAGCGCGTCCTGGAGTTCGGATCGAGTGTCGGTGGAATAGCTCAACGCCTCGGAAGTTTCGGGACTGATAAGATTCAGCGCTACCTTGGAATCGATGCCTCGTTTCACTCGGTGGCTCTGGCTCGTCACTTGGCACTTGGCGCGTTCTACCCGCACGCAATCCGAATTCCAGGCGACCTGATCCAAGGCCCGGTATCGGTATTTCCTCAGCTGCCTGCTCCATTTTGGGAAAGGAGTGACCGGGCCGATTTCATTCTGGGAGACATTCACTCGCTTGCGCTGACTCCAGAACGCTTTGATGTCTGCGTGGCGCTCGGTTTAATCGATATGTTAGAAGAGCCCGGGGTGCTGGTCTACCAACAGCGCGAGGCCCTCTCACCCGATGGATTTGCCATTCAAGCCAGCCCCTACATCTGGCATGAGCAAATCGCCGCCGCACTCCGAGACCGATATCCCGGACAAAGCTCTGCAGAGGCGGTCCTGTCGCTGTATCAGGACTCGGGCTTTAAAATTTATGAAACCGAGGACTCTTTACCTTGGGTCTTTTATAAGCATCAACGACAGGTGGAGCTCTACTCGGTGCATCTTTCGATCATTAAGAAAAATTCGCTTTGACTTCCAGCGAATGCGCTGACTAGCGTCCTTCCGGAACTCCGATCACTTCTACGTATTGCCTCAAAAATGAATCGTACCGAAGCTGAATGAACTGGACTCACGCCGCAAGCTTGAGTGCTTCGCTCTGTCGTTGCTCGTCTCGGAGGGTTTTGAAGAAGAGTTGAAGCCTTTCTTCGATCCTGGCTTT
>JAGWZD010000293.1 GCA_018968995.1 Bdellovibrionales bacterium | reverse complement strand
GCGCGCGGCCGCCACGATTTCGACGATGCCGTCGTAAATTTCAGGCACCTCGACTTCGAAAAGTTTCATAAGATAACGCTCATCCGCGCGCGACATAATGATCTGCGGACCGCGGGTGGAAGCACGCACGTCTGAAATATAGCCCTGGATCCTGTCGCCGGGTTTGTAGACTTCGCCGGGGATCTGTTCACGGGGCGGAATATAAGCTTCTGTGCGGCCAAGGTCGACGACGATCGCCCCCCGCTCCACACGACGGGCAATACCCGAAGCAACCTCGCCTTTGCGCTGTTCAAACTCAGCGAAAATAATATCGCGCTCAGCCTCGCGCACTTTCTGCATGATGATCTGTTTAGCAGTCTGCGCGGCGATACGGCCCAGATCACCGCTTTCCAGCTTGCGGCCGATCGAGTCGTTCAGCTGCGCCTCCGGATCCAACTCCAAGGCTTCGCTCAACTTAATTTCGACTTCCTCGTCGATAAAGTCCTCGTCTTTGACCACTTCTTTGAATTCGAAGAGCTCCACTTCGCCCAGCTCTTCATTATATTTGGCTTCGATTTCCCGGTAGGTGCCGTATTTTTTGCGGGCGGCCAGCTCCATGCCCTGTTCGATCGCTTCGATCACGACGGCTTTGTCTATGCCCTTGTCCTTACCTAACTGATCGATCAAACGGCTTAAATCGGAGAACACACTGTCTGCCATAACCTATTACCTCTTCTTCTTGCCAGGAGCTGGCTTTTTCGGGAGCGCATCCACCAACACGACCCGCCCCTTTTGTACGTTTTCAAACTTCACCGAGAAAGGGCCTTTCGAGTTCTCGAAACTCAGAAGTCCTTCCCCCGCCGCGACCAGCAGGCCCTCATAGGACCGGGTCTGCCGCGACTCATCCCAATACTTGACCTGCACCGTCTTTCCGACCGCCTTCTCGTAATGCCAGAATTGGGTGAGTTTACGATCCAGGCCGGGCGAGGAGACTTCCAGATCGTAAGCTCCTCCGGGTACGGCGTCTTCCACGTCCAGCCTGAGATTCAGGCCCTTGGAGACATTCACGCAGTCATCAATGCTGACGCCGCCAGGTTCCTTGTCGATGAAGACGCGCAGAGTCCGCCCGGGTCCTTCCCGGAATTCGAGATCATATAAAAGGCAGCCTTCTCGGGCCGCCACTTCTTCCGCATACCGGCGGATGCGCTCCATCTGACTCTCGGTCAACAACGGAACCCCTCATACAGTCTTGAGATAATGACACAAAAAAAGAGGGCTCATCGCCCTCTTAGATTGAAGTTAATAACCTGTTTTTCCGAGGGATGGCAAGTCTTTATCCCAACGTCAGAAGTACGGCGTCGCCCCCGTCCCGGTAGTATTTGGGCCGCCGCCCGACCTGCGCGAACCCCAGGTTACCGTAGAGCCCCAAGGCGGGGCCATTATCGGCGTGGACCTCAAGCCAGATGCGCTCCTGGGGCGATTTGCGCTCCAAGATATAGCTCAATAAAAAGTACATATCGCCCTTGCGGTGGCGGTCAGGGTGGGTGGCTAAGACCGTGATTTCGCGGTGCATCTCGTACTGGCGAAAAAGGGCGAAGGCGGACAAGCCAAAACCCTCGACGTTCAGGCCCACGCCCTGACCGATTTCAAGCTCCTGGCGCAACAGATCCTTATTCCAAATGCCGCCGATCGGATTTTGGGCGCGCTTATACACCTGTTCCATTATGCCCACGAGCTGGGGCAGGTGCTTCAGCGTTAGAACTTCGATTTCAGCCTGTTCCTCGGACACTACATCTCCGCGATCAGATTCTTCACCTGATATTTGTTGAGAAGCACGTCGTACCAGTCTTTGAGGCGCTGGTCCACATGCGTGCGACCGAGATAGGATTTAATGTTTTCTTTTAAATTTTCAAAGGGCAAATTTCCAAATTTACCGCGATTCTCATTGAAATACTTCTGCGCTTCGCCGTCAGTGACAGGCAAAAGCGAAGATTGGGCGCGCAGTTGGGTGAACTTTTTCGCCTGGATTTTGCGCTTTACCCCGGCATCGATCTCGCGTTGGGAAACCTGCAGATTTTTCCAAACCGCCGCATCCTTAAGGACTCTAAGAGCCTTCGCCTCGGCGCCTTTGCAGTCCTCCGGGGTCACTTCGGCCAAATTGAAATTTTGGGCTTCCATGGCCAGTACGGCTTCTAACAACGTGTCAGCCACCGCCTTACTGAAGGCTTTCGAGTCCAGGCCCAGGGGCTTGAGCTTATCTTTAGGTTGGGATTGGTAAAGAGCGATCTCCAGAAGGTTCTGAATTTGAACCTCGCGGCTGGTCACCGCCTGGTTGCGGATCAGGCCGACGCCGGTGGAAACGACCTGGGCCCGCACAGCGGGCGTGGCGGCGGTAAGCACACAGATTAAAACCCACAGTTTCATCATGTCCTCATTCTGACAGAAGATGTTCCCCGCCGCCACCGAAAGAAAAAGCCGGACCTTTTTTAGGGGTCCGGCTGAGGGGGAACCAGAGGGTCACTGCATCAGAACGTGATCTTCGCGCTGAGCTTGAAGTTCACGTAGTCCATTTCCTCGAGCGCTTTGGTGTTCTCGGGCAAACCGTAGTTTGCGAAGCGGATGCCATTGTTGTTGGCGATGTTGGTGCTCCAATCCAAACCGGCGCCCAAAACGATGTTCGGGCTTATTTCAAAATCCAACCCGCCCGCCAGACCGACGTTCAAAGAGTGGGTCTCTTCGCTCGTGGTGTAGTTGTTCACGAAGTAGGCGTAATTGTTGATCACGCGGTCGGAATAACGGCGTAGAATATAAGTGGCCATGCCGCCCGCGAAAGGCTTGAGTTTGCCGAAGTTGAAATAATATTTGGCGGCGGCGCCGATATCGTGCTGATTCAGATCACGGTAAAGGTTGGGCTGCCAGAAGGTGTCGATGCTGTGGTTCGAGTAAGTATACGAACCCTCGACGCCCCAATTGCTCTTGAGCAGCATACCGACGCCGAAACCGATCGCACCGTTACTCTTCACGTTGGCCGCATTGTAATTCAAGGCGCCGACGGAGCCCGACACATACAAACGGTCTTTATTTTGAGAGACCGTGGAATCTTCTTCCTGCGCCTCGATCTCCACCGTGTTCTTAGCAACCGGGGCCTTGTCCTCGATCACCACAACGGGGGCCGCAACGGGAGCCACGGGAGCCACGGGAGCCACGGGGGCGA
>JAGWZD010000292.1 GCA_018968995.1 Bdellovibrionales bacterium | reverse complement strand
GAGTTAATGATTCGCTGGTGGAACTTGCGTTCTACACAGCCAAATTTTTATCTTCCACCCTAGCTGCCACTCTTTTGAAACTTCATCTTCAAGAGCAGCACATAAAAAAGGCTAAGCAAGATTTGCCGAGCCGTCAAAAAATTTTTCATTAATTTTTAAAAGGCTGTCCAAACACCCCCCAAACCCTCTTTCTCGGTGGGGCATTTCAGCGAAATTTCAGGCATTGGAGCCGTCTGATGCGATCTAAGCCGCTTTTTTGACACTCTGTGAGCTGGCTAGCTCAGTGGGCCTGGAGTCTTCATCCGAACGCCCCCCGAGGATCAATCGCAGGTGTTTTTTGCTCCTCACAGAAAGCTCTGCAGCCTCCGAAGCCGTTTTCTTTCTGAGCTCCTCGAGAAGCTCCTGATTCTGGCGATAAAACCACATTTCTTCAAAGCTATAGCCAGCCGCTCTCAATCCCTCTTTCAAATCTCTATCCGACATACGTACTGCTCCTTGGTACATCTTCGTTTCATTCCATTTTCAGCCGGTTTCGGGGGCCTCCAATGGTTCTCTTGAGCATCGCTCCCCCTGAAAAAACCGTCAAAATGTGTCGTCTCTGAGGGGGTCAACAGGGACACATCTGGCTCACCCCAGAGCTTCTTAGCTATAGTGTAAATTGGTCGGGTATTTCTGCCGAAACGGTACGTAGGTGGGTGTTTAGGTGCAGGAATTTTGGTTTTCAAAAATCAACCGCGCGCGCGTGGCTCTGGGCCGTTTGGGCTTGGTGGGTGCCGTCTTTTTGAACGTCATTGCGCTTTCCGCATGTAAGACCCGGCTTGATCCTGGATTTTTTGGAACCGGACTTCCGAAAACCGAAAGCGTCTCTGCTCCGCTGGTCTCGTACTTCGACTCCAGCGAAGTCACGGGCACCGTGGGCACAGCGATGAGCGTAACTCCGAGCTCGCTGACTTCCAGTGTTTCACTGTCGAATTGCACGGTGAGCCCTGCTCTACCGGCGGGTCTGAGCTTAGATTCTAGCACTTGCGTGATCTCTGGAACTCCGACAGCGCCGCAATTTCCGGCCGTGGAGCACACCATCACCGCCACCAACTCGGGCGGTAGCAGCACGGCTACCGTGACCATTACTGTGAACGAACAAACACCGACGATCAATTATGCCGGATCGCCATTTACGTTTGTCAAAGGCTCTGCGGTCTCGGGCGCCACCCCTACCGCAACCAATGCTTCAAGCTTTGCCATCTCTGGCGGCAATTCTGGTCAGGTGATTTGGCAGCAAAATCAGATGTACCAGTCCGGCTTCACGGGCTTTGATCCTTTTTGGCTCACCTCCAGTATTCCTGCCGGGACGCTTCTTCTTGCCCGCCAGAATGGTGCTCTAACGGAAATGTCTGGCATCTCAGACAGCCAGGGGAATGCTTGGACACGCCCAACTCCAGGCGTTTGGTACTCGGTCCTCACCAAGCCCCTGTCTGTTGGAGACTCGATTCAGTTTGAAGGCGCTAGCGCCGATGGCCTTATTTTCTTGATGCAATTCAGCGCGGTGAGCGCTCTTCGCTCGCAGGGTTACGGCAATTTCGCCCCCGCAGTTGCGTCGGATTGCCAAAAAAATGATCTCGCCATCTTGCTTGCCTCCGAAGGCGAGGAGCCTGCCGCTGTGGCTGAAAAGTCAGGATGGACTCGGGTTTTTTACTCTCAGGGACTGGATTGGACGGGGAATCGAACCGATGCTGTGGATTACCGGATACTGGACTCCGATGGCGCGCTCACTTACGAGCCCATCACAACCGGTGGCACCGGATGGAACTGGGCCGGAGCCCTCTGCTTTGCAACTAACCCGTCACTTCCGCCGGGGCTAACATTCAATACCACCACCGGCGCCATCAGCGGTACGCCCACAGCCGTGAGTGCTGCTACGAACTACACCGTCACCGCCACCAACTCGACCGGACAGACGGCTTCTACCTCGATCAGCATTGCCGTGGATCCCTGCTCGAGCGCGGAGATGTCAGCCAATCCGTTTGCAGGTGCAGGGAGCGCGAATGATCCTTACCGCATTTGCACGGTAGCCCAACTCAATCGCGTGCGAAACTACACGGCTAGCCACTTTGAACTCAAAGCAGACTTAGATGCTTCTGGTACTGCGTTCACCCCGATCCCGAACTTCAAGGGCAGTCTCGATGGGAAAGGCCATACGATTTCCAACCTGACGATCTCGTCACCGTCCTCAAGCTTCGTCGGATTTTTCGCCAAGCTAAGCGGCGCCACGGTGAAAAACCTCATTCTTTCGAATTTAACCGTCAGTGGGAGCTCCTACGTGGGTGGGCTTGCGGGAAGGATTGGTCCGGCAAGTCTGGTCAGTCGTGTCTCGACTTCAGGAACCGTGACGGCAAGCGGTGGGTATTCGGGAGGCCTTGCAGGGCGCGCGCAGTACGCTCGAGTGACTCAATCGCGCTCGTCCGCCACGGTTACTGGAGCTGATTTTACCGGCGGCCTTTTAGGAAGTTGCTCTCAGTTCTGTAAATTGTCACATTCCTATGCCTCAGGAGCAGTCACCGGAACCACACTTGTCGGCGGACTGGTGGGTGATCTCGGAGTAGGCTCAAGCGTGGATCATGTCTTTGCACGAGGAGTGGTGACTTCAAGTTCAAATGCGGCTCTGATCGAGCGAGCCATCACGGATGACGATATTGCGTATTGGGATTCGGGCTTGTACTCATTGGCAGGTTCTATCTCGAATGCTTTTTTTGACTCGGATCTGACGGGGACATCGACTTTTGGAACTGGAACGTCCGGATCGAATCCAGGCAGCTCCTTTTCGTCCTGGGACTCCGCGATTTGGGCGCTTTCAGCAAGCACCTTTCCGCGGCTCAAGTACTTTGACTCTCCAAGCACTGCTTCAGAGATGACAGAACCAGCCCTGACTCCATCTCTCTGCTCCAATTCTACTCCGTTTGACGGGGGACAAGGCACGCGCTCCTCCCCGTTTTTAATTTCTTCAGCCGCACAAGTACAGAACTTACATTGTAATCCTCAAGCCTCGTTTCGCCTCACAAGCAACATCGACATGTCAGGAATGAGTTATTCCCGGCCCTTGGATTACTCCGGTCAGTTTGATGGAGCCGGGCACACGATTTCCAATCTCAACATCCCACGGATCGAAGGAGTCTGGAGGACTGGTCTTTTTGATTCTCTGAAGG
>JAGWZD010000291.1 GCA_018968995.1 Bdellovibrionales bacterium | reverse complement strand
GAGGAATCGGCATTTTTTTAAAAATAGACTCAAGAACAGGAACATCTGTCGCATGCCCCTGCGTGATCACCACAAAAAAATCATCACGAGATAGAGTCTGCTCGGAAATCCAGGCTGATGGGTTCTCCTGATGAATCGCTTCGAGATTTGATTGATCTTGAGGCAGGGCCCTCACCCAATCCCCTCGTGGATCGACACATGTGACGGAGACAGGCAAATTCGCCAATACTCGAACGAGTGCCTGGGCGACATGCCCAGCCCCAAAGATTCTGACTCTCCAGGAATGAGGCCGGTGGATCTCGAAAAGATACGTGATCTCACCACCGCAAGTCATACCAATATCTTTTTGAAGGTTCCAGGTGTGGACTACCGGATCTTTCGCCTCGCGAGCCTCACTCTGAAGTAAAGCCTGCGCCTCTCGAATCGCTCGGGCCTCCACTTTTCCTCCACCCACAGTGCCGAAATAAAGCCCATTAGCAGTAACAATCGCTTTTGCGCCAGGGTCTTGCGGAATGTGTCCTCGACCAGAAATCAAAGTCACGACGACAAAGCTCTGTCCACGAGACTCTAGCTCGCCGGCCGCTTCATAAAAAGTCTGACTCATGCCCGATCCCAGCGTCTGAAGCGAGCAGGTTGCATCGCCCTGAGACACTCTTCCTGGGTGGCAGGAATCTCTAAGCGCGGAAGCTTCTCTTCGGCTTCACCCGAATGCCTCACAGCGTCTGCTGCTGCCGTCCACACACTGAGAGCTAAAAGTAGCGGTGGCTCCCCCACTGCTTTTGTGCCCCGAACATTCACCGTGTTGCCCTCATTTGCGAGAAGCTCCACATGAAATTCTCGCGGAGTGTCCTGAATATTAGGAATTTTGTAAGTGCTAGGAGCGTGAGACAAAAGCGCTCCTTTAGAGTTGTAAAAGAGCTTCTCGGTACTCACCCAGCCCATTCCCTGCACAAAAGCCCCGGTCACTTGAGAGATATCGAGCGCTTGGTTCACAGGACGCCCCAGATCCATCAAAATATCGGTGCGGAGCACCTTTAATTCGCCGGTCTGCTGATCTACCGACACTTCCGAGCAGGCTGTTCCCTGAGTGAAATATAAAAACGCGTTGCCCTTGCCCTGAATCTTATCGAAATTTAAATTCGGAATTCGGTAATGGGCGTATTCGCTCAGCGAAATCCGATTGAGGTAAGCCTCATTCACCAGTTCGGCAAGCGAGAGGCTGCCGGACGGACCTAGCCCAGGATAAAACACGCGTCCCTCAGAAAACTCCACTCCATCGTAGGTGGCCATTCCGGTGGACCACTCCGCACCCTCGTTCGGATCATTCAGATCCGACGAGAGATTCTTCACCAGAATCTCCTCTTCTGTACCGAGTCCCGCAGTCTTCGACGCCCAGCGCTTCGGGTCGATTGCTGCTAGTTGTACGGCCACTTGCGAGAGCCGTTTTTTGATCCGCCTCACCGCAAGAAGAGCTGCTGCTCCGTTTAAGTCTGTGCCACTGGAAGCCGCCGTGGGAGACGTGTTTGCATTGCGATCGGTAGATGTCGGAAGCATCCGAACCTCATGACGAGCAATGCCCAGCTCTCGCGCCACCATTTCAGCAATTCTCGCATTCACGCCTTGGCCCATTTCTGTGGCGCCGGTCCCCACCTGAAGGGTTCCGTCTCGGTGAACAATCACCAAAGCGTTCGCTTGATTCAAAAACCGTGTGGTGAAGGAAATTCCAAATTTTACGGCCGTCAGAGAAAGCCCTCGAAGGGGCTCACCTGTTTTTGCCGCGCGCGAATTATGGGCCTCAATCTCAGTACGTCTGGAGCGATACTGACACGAAGCCTCGAGCTTCTTGAAAAGCTCAGGAAGCTGGTTATTTTCCACTTTTTGCCCGTAGTGAGTAATATCGCGCCCACCCTCCGCGCGGTACACATTGATCTTCCGGACATCCAGAGAGTCTTTTCCTAGAGCGACAGCGATCTCCTCGATGATTCGCTCAATCATGGCCACACCCTTGGGCCCGCCAAATCCTCGAAAAGCAGTGTGTGGATGAAAGTGCGTCCGGCACACTCGCCCAGTCACTCTCATATGAGGAATAAAATACGCGTTGTCGGAATGGAGCATGGCGCGCTCCATGATCGACGTGGAGAGATCGGCGTAGGCACCGCCATCTGAAAAAAGATCGGCCTCAAGTGATAAGATCCGTCCGTCGGAATCAAATCCAACCCGATAATCGTTTTGAAATGGATTTCGTTTTCCGGTCATTACCATGTCGTCGTCTTTGGTAAGGACCAGACGCGCGGGGCGCTTCAGTCGATGCGCCACCAAAGCGGCGTAGGCTGCAATGGGCGCTGCCTGAGATTCTTTACCCCCAAAGCCGCCACCCATTCGCTTTACAATACACGTGACATCTCGGTCCGGAAGCCCCAGCCCATGAGCCACCACATGCTGAGTTTCTGTGGGATGCTGAGAGGAAGAATGGACCTCAAGTTGGCCATCTTCTTTGGGGTAAACGACAGCGGCCTGGCTCTCTAGGTAGAAGTGATCCGCACCCCGAATCACTACTTGTCCCTCTAATCGATGCGGAGCGCTCTGAAACGCCTCTTCCGGATTACCCCGCTTAATGCTTCGAGGAAAACCGATATAGCTCTCGTGCTTCTTTGCCTCATCAATGGAAAGAATAGCGGGTAGTGGCTCATATTCCACCACTACAGCTTCTCGCCCACGCGAGGCGGCTTCGCGGCTTTCAGCGGCTACAATGGCGACCACTTCTCCGACATAGAAAACTTCCTGATCCGCTAGAAGCGGCTGATCCTGAAAGATCGTGCCCCAGAGGTTATGGTGGATATCTTTTGCGGTAAAAATCCCCACGACACCCGGAACTTTTAACGCCGCCTCGGTACGAATCTTTTTGATCCTTGCGCGAGCATGAGGGCTGTAGACCAAATCAACATCCAGCTCATTGGCTGCTCGCGGCCGATCATCAATAAACTCGCTCTCGCCAGTGACATGGGTATGAGCTGAATCATGAGGAAGCGTGGAAAAGGTACTCATCCTGAGGCCATCCCCTGAAGAAATGATCTCAGCAGATTCTCTGCCGCCACGCGCCTAAAGCTCGACGAGCTTCTGAGGTCATCTATTGGCGTGATCTCCTCGTGTAGGCTCTGAGCTAAACCTAAAACTGCCTCGCCTTTGCCCAGATCTGAAAGCTTC
>JAGWZD010000005.1 GCA_018968995.1 Bdellovibrionales bacterium | reverse complement strand
CCCCTTTTCCTGCAGGACAGGTCTGTGGACCTAGTCAGTCCTGAAGTGGCGCGAAACGAGCTATCTTGGATTGCCTCTCATCGCGCACAGGAGATGGGAGTTCCAGGAGTTTTGGAGGACTTTTGTTATGACCCGGTCCATGGCAGCCAGCAAACACCGAGGTCTCAAGACTTTGCAGCATTCATGATCTCGCCCGTCAAAAATTTGTCACCCGACCGCATTTCCAGTGTTCTTCTCAACGGACCATCGGCAGAAATTTCCTTCGAATAGTTTCAAATAGTTGAACGTTTCAGACGGTCCTGTAGACTTTGACAGTATGAGGAAATGCACTCGAAGGGCGGCAAGAGTTGCCCTCTGCTGAGGTGCGTTTGAGGGCCAAGGATGGGCGGCGGACTGGCAGGATTATTCAAAGGACTTTCTAGCGGTAGTGCGAAGAGCGCTATCGGTCTGAGTATTGGCTCGTCCTCGATCAAGCTTGTTGAATTAAAAAAGAGTAAAGAGAATTGGAAGTTGCTGCACTTTGGCATGGTGGCTTTGCCTCAGGACTCGATCGTGAATCGAGAGATCGTCAATCCGGTTGCAGTAACTGAGAATCTAAAAACCCTGCTCAGTCAGTTAAAGCTTCAAAGCAAGAAAGTCTGCATCTCGATCTCTGGAAATTCAGTGATCTTGAAAAGGATGCAACTTGAGGTTCCGAACATGAAGGAACTACAGGAGCAGGTCTTTTGGGAAGCAGAACAGTACCTTCCTTTTGATGTCTCTGAAGTGGTGATGGATTATCAGCTGCTTTCCAGGGGTAAAGATGGAAACGCAGATGTTCTGCTTGTTGCAGCAAAGCGCTCCATTCTGGACACGTACATGGCATGCGTTGAAGACGCAGGCTTAGATCCAGCGATAGTCGACGTAGACTTTTTCGCGATCGAAAACGCGTTTGAGTCGAACTACACGTTAGCTCCAGGTGAGTCGGCTCTCGTGGTAGATATTGGCGCAACGGCCATGAAGATGGTCATTCTGAAGGACGGAGTTCCAGTATTCACAAAAGATAGTGCTCTAGGTGGCCAGAACCTCACCGCTGAAATACAAAAACACTTAAGGCTTTCGTACGCAGATGCAGAAACTCTGAAGACAGGTGCGGCAGGTGGAGCTCTTCCTCAAGAGGTGAGCGATCTGATGCAGGTCATGTCTGAAAACCTGGGACGTGAAATTAAGCGTTCTTTAGATTTTTACGCAGCCTCTTCATCTGGCGCTCCAGTGTCAACGGTGGTGCTGGCCGGGGGTGGGGCAAAGATTCCTGGTCTCTCTCGAGTGGTGGAGGACATTATTCAAATCCCCACTCAGGTCATGAATCCTTTTAACGCGATTTCTTATGATCCGGCTGTTTTTACCCAAGAATATGTCACTTCCATTGGGCCCATTGCAGCGACTCCGATAGGATTGGCCTTAAGAGCGGGGGGTGGACGATGATTGAAATCAATCTCGCCAAGCGTAAAACCGCATCGCATGTGGCCGAAGGAGGCGCAAGCGCGCTGGGAGTTGATCGAATTCGCGCGATGTTTAATCGTAGCGGCGTCGCTTCCTCTGCCACAGGTGCGCTGTCGGACTGGCCCGTTCGGTCGATCATTCTGAGCTTAGTGGTATTTTATGGCAGTCAGTTTACCTTTGAGTCCTTAAAAACCGAGGATTTAAGCGCCATAGACAAGAGAATTGAGTCGCAGCGAAAAAAACGCGCTGAAATTCAATCGAAGCTCTCGCAGGACGCTAAGCTGCAAGAGCAAAGAACCGAGCTATTCGCGAATGAAAAACTGATTAAAACGAAGCTCGATACGATTTCGCAGCTTGTTCAGGCTCGTCAGACTGCCGTTAACACTTTTAGAGAGATCTCAGGAGCCATTCCTACAGAGGTATGGCTTCAATCGATTATCTTCAGTGAGACTCAGGTAGACCTATCGGGTCAGTCTCTCGATTATAATCAGATCTCTGATTTCATGAATCGAATTAGTCAGTCGCAGTTTTTGTCGGAACCAAACTTAGAAAACAGCGCTCAAATCAAAGATGAGTCTGGATTAAATTCCACTTCATTTCGTTTGACCGCTAAGAGGAAGTAAAATGGACTTACTCGCAATAAAAGAAATTATTCGAGTTTGGGCCCCGATCATCTCGATTATCTTTGGAGGCTATAACACCTACGATTATTTCATTGCCTTTAAGTCCGACGCTGCCTCGCCTTTACTCATGAAGCAAAGAGAGCTTGAAGAGGCTAAGAAGCAGACGAAAGCTTTGGAAGTAAAGCTTTCAGAGCTCGAAGAGTTCAAAAAAACAAATGAGGCCAAACAAAAAGAAGTGATGTCTCTTGCTCAGAACCTAGGGGAGACCAAAGTTGCTTTATCGGAAGATGTTCAAATGCCGGACTTTATGAAGCTCATGGTTTCGGAGGCAAAACGAGTAGGTTTGACGGTTCTGTCGATTACCCCAGCCAAAAGGATCGAAAAAGAGTTTTACTATGAGTATCCGGTAGAGGTGAAGTTTCGCGGAATTTTCGCTCAATTGTTTAGCTTCATGAGTCGCCTTTCTAGTCTTCAACGAATTGTGCACGTCGATAAATTCGAAGTTCGGCCGGTGACCAAGGCCTCGGCACGATTTGTAGAGCTTGAAGGCTCAATCCGGGTGAAGACCTTCTCTTATGTGGGCTCAAAGGCGGATCAATTGTTTCAGGAGTCGAAATGAAGAAGCCTCGGCTCAGGATCATCTCATATTGGGCCTGGGTGCTGCTAGGCGCTCCGCCCGTATTTGCGGATCAACCCACTCCTCAGGCCTCCGCACAGACGAGTGTATCACCGACTCCAACTCCTGCTACCGTATCCACTCCGGTCCCCGTCGCCTCGCCCGCAGCTCCGACTGTGAAATCGGAGGACTCCATCCAGGCGATTGACGAGGCACTTCAGCTTCGGGATCCGTTCAAGAGTCCCGAGCGAGCGGCGATTGCTGCCGCTGCAGTCACCGAGCTCGAGCGCTATCCTTTGGAGCAGTTCAAGCTGATTGGCGTCATTACTGGCGCCCACAGACTTCGTGCTATTGTTTTAGATCCCACGGGAAAAACCCATTTTGTGGCAGAAAAAATGCGTATTGGCACTCGGCGAGGCGTCATTCGCGAGATTCGATCTGATGTAGTCATCGTTCGAGAAAAAATTTTCAATGTACTGGGTAAAGAGGAGACGTCAGAAGCTGAAATTAAACTTCTAGACGATAAGACGTCTCGCTCGGGTTCTTCAGGATGAGGAGTGAATTCATGTTCAAAAATAAAAGGCGATCAGTGGGGAATAAACAGCACCTAGCGCATCTCATTTATTTGGGGCTTCTTTTTTTGGCGGTACCAAACGCAAACGCCGCTCAGGTGAAGTCCGTGGAATATGGTGCGACCTCGTCCGGCGGGGAGGTCGTAATCAAGTCGGACAAAAAATTAGAATATGAAATCGAGTCCAACGAGGCCGATCAGCAGATCGTGCTGAATCTGAAACAGACCGTGCTTTCTGCTAATGCCATGAAGAAGATCGACACTTCTTCTCAGGAAGGTCCTGTGCTGGAGGTATCGCCCTACAAGGTTGAGGGCGAAGATCAGCAGGCACGAGTGGTGATTCAACTGAAAGGTAGCGCCAAACCTGAGGTTTCACAGCAAGGCAATACGATTCGAATCGCCATTCCAAATGTTTCTTCAGATGACAAGCTGGCAGATGAAGAGCCGCCACCTGAACCTGAGGCCGAGGAGGCACCGCCGTCAGAATCTGCTTCCAAGGTGGCTGAAGTGCCTCCTCCGGTAGAAGTCCCAAAGGTCGAGCCTCAGATTGAGCCGAAGATTGAACCGAAGATTGAACCGAAGATCGCGGATTCAACACCAAAAACCGTTGGCGAGCAGAATCTCGATACCTTCATGACTACTCTACAGACCAAGAAGTTTACCGGAAGTCCTGTAACTATTCAGGTTCGAGATGCCGACCTCACGGATGTGCTTCGCCTGATTGCGGATGCGAGTGGCTTCAATATTCTGCTGGGGGATGGTGTGGCCGGTAAGGTGACATTGTCTCTAGTAGATGTGCCTTGGGACCAGGCGCTTGAAGTGATTTTGAGCTCTAAAAGACTGGGAGCAGAGAGGCGCAATAACATTCTTCGTATTGCAACACTAGCAAGTCTAACCACAGAAAAAGAAGAGGAGTTGCGGGCAAAACAGGCCACCGAAAAGGCGGCCCCACGAATCACACGAATATTTCCCATTAGCTTTGCTAACGTAGGGGAACTTGAGGAGTTACTCGCTAGCTATTCAAAAGCCCTAATCGGTTCCGTATCGGGTGGATCTAATTCCGTGGCGGCCGCCAGCGCGACCATTCAAGTGGATAAGCGAACCAATAGTCTGATTGTTCAAGATACAAGTGCGGGTTTAGAGAGAATTTCAAAGCTGATTACTCTTTTAGATGTAGAGACTCCGCAAGTTCTGATCGAGGCGAAGGTGATTGAAGCCACGGAACAATTCACCAAAGAGCTGACCGGAAGCTTGGGCTTTTCTAAGCTCAATAATGGCCGAGGGGTTTTCGGAAGTTTCGCCGGGGGAGAGGCTGCCAATGGGCTGGATGGAGCAGCAGCAGGAACAAATTCTCGAATTGGGTTTGCCCCCTCGATGGCCTTCTTACCGAATCTGAATCGGTTGAATGCCTTGTTACAAATCAACGAATCGACCAACGATACAAGGGTAGTGGCCTCGCCAAAGACAGTGGTTTTAAATAAGAAGAGTTCTACCATTGTACAGGCTGCTCCAGTAGCCATACCTGTGACTACCAATACCCCAAATGGAATTCAGACCAGTTATGATGTAAAGCAGGCTAACCTGAGTTTAAATGTCACTCCGACGGTGACTAATACCGGTAGTGTGCTTTTGGAACTGAATATCTCTCGTGACACTGTAGAAACCTCAGGAGCGATCCCCTTGGTCGCCCCTCGAAATATGAAGACCGAGGTCTTGGTAGATAGCGGTTCGACATTAGTCATCGGGGGAGTTTATTCCAGCACGAAGAACAAGACGGATTTTGGTTTTCCGTTTCTGAAAGACCTGCCGTTTGTTGGCGTACTTTTCGGTGGAAAGTCTTCGAATGAGCGAAGGTCGGAACTCTTGATTTTTGTGACTCCCCGTATTCTAAATGAGCGTGCATCGAGTGTGGCAGGTGGGGGTCAAGGTGGAGTTAGTCGAACAACACCACCTTCTGGCTAAAGAGAGGTAGCGATGTCTTTTCCAAAAGGGGCGCATTCTGCTGTTCTTTATGAGTACCTCAGAAAGTACCAAGAGGACCCGACCTCGCGTGTTTTCGCCCCATTGGCGGAGTCCTACCGAAAGGCAGGGCTGATCAAAGAGGCGGTGGAGATCGCGCGTGAAGGGCTCAGAATTCATCCGCAATTTGTGGGTGGCAGAGTGGCGCTGGCGCGAGCTCTTTTTGACCTCAAACAGTACGAAGACGTGATTTTGGAGCTGAGGCAGGTATGTCGTGACGTACCAGATAACCTGGTGGCTCAGCGTTTGGTAGCCGAGTCGGCCCTTCTTTTGGGCAGGTCAGAAGAGGCCCTCGAGGCTTACAAAACCCTCCTTTACTTTTCGCCTTCGGATGCGGAATCGGCCAAAATGGTTCAGGAACTGGAGACCACGGCCTATCAAAGGGCTCCCCAGAGCCTAAGGAAAGACTTTAGCCCGGCCTCTCAGTTTGAGGCCAAGTCTGCCCACGAGGTTTTGGGCTCTGATCCAGCTCGAAAGCGTGAAAAGTGGGTACAGAAAATCGAGCGCCTTCAAGGAATGCTTCAGAAGGTAGAGCGATACCGCCATCAACATTGACTTGAGCGGGGGGCTCGGTTTACCACCGTACCCCTATGTACGCTACAAACCAGTTCCGCAAAGGCTTGAAGGTAGAGATCGAAGGCACCCCCTACGAGATCGTGGATTTTCAACATGTTAGCCCAGGAAAAGGGCGCGCCTTCACGCGCACCAAACTGAAGAATATGCTCAATCAGAACGTGATTGAGCGAACGATCACCTCAGGCGATAAGCTCGACCGCGCTAATACCGAAGAGCGCGAGATGCAATACCTCTATAAAGATGCCGAAGGTTACCACTTCATGAACCAGGCCAATTATGACCAAGTGGCGCTATCTGAGGAGCAGCTAGGTGAGGGCAAGGACTTCTTGCAGGAAAATTTAGTGATCAAGGTGATGTACTTTAATGAGCGTCCGATTGGAATTGAGCTCCCCACCTTCGTGATCCTGAAAGTGATCGAAACCACCAGTGCCTTTAAGGGAGACACCGTGGGTGGAACCAAGCCCGCTACACTGGAAACTGGAGCAGTGGTCCAGGTTCCCTTTCATATTAAAGAGGGCGATGTGCTGAAGATTGATACTCGCGACTACAGTTACGCAGAAAAGGCGAATAAGTAACGTGGCTAAGAAAAAGATGCCCGCAACGAGAACAAAGTCGACTCCTGCTATGCTTCCACTAGCAGATTGGAAGGCTGTTTTTGAATTGATGGGTCAGCATCAGATGGCCGAGCTCGAATGGGAGAGCAGTGGATTTAAGCTGCGCGTTCGCTCAGGAAAGTGGGCGCAAGCCGCAGGATCTCATGCGGTGATGCATCCCATGACAACAGCCCTCGCTCCAACCACAATGGCTTCCAGTGCAACACTCGTGAGTTCAGCCCCAAGCCCTTCTGGCTCCACGGCAGCTTCATCTGCGTTGTCGGCTAATCAGAAAAAGATTCTTTCGCCGTTCGTTGGAACTTTTTATCGAAAGTCTTCTCCAGATGCGGCACCTTATGTTTCTGAAGGTCAGTCGGTGAAGCCAGGAGATACTCTGTGTATCATTGAAGCGATGAAGCTCATGAATGAAATTGAGGCTGAATTCGCGGGTAAAATCGTCAGTATTTTGGTTGAAAACGGTCAGCCTGTGGAGTTTGGCGAGCCTCTCTTCATTATTGAAACCTAGTTTTAGGTCTGAGGAAGCCCATGGCCAAGCTATTCAAAAAAGTGTTGATCGCTAACCGCGGTGAAATTGCCCTTCGGGTGATTCGGGCTTGCCGTGAGCTGGGGATCTCGACAGTAGCAGTTTATTCGACCGCAGATGAGGAATCGCTTCACGTTAAATTAGCAGACGAAGCGGTTTGTATTGGCCCTCCTCAAAGCAGACTAAGTTATCTGAATATCGCAAGCGTTCTCTCGGCAGCCGATATTACTCATGCTGATGCCATCCATCCGGGGTACGGATTTTTGTCAGAAAACGCCGAATTCGCGCGTCTTTGCCGAGAGTGTAAAATCACTTTTATCGGTCCGACGCCTGAAAATATCGAGGCGATGGGTGAAAAGACTCGGGCTCGAGCCATCGCTAAAGAGGCCGGGGTCCCCTTGCTGCCAGGAACAGTAGAGGCGGTTCCGGGAGTTGAGGCGGCTCTTCAGGAGGCCCAAAAAATCGGCTATCCGGTAATTCTAAAAGCGGCGGCCGGCGGAGGTGGACGCGGAATTCACGTGGTCCGCTCAGCAGAGCAGCTGAAGGCTTCCTTTGATCGGGTCAGCGCAGAGGCGGGCGCAGCCTTTGGGAACTCGGCTATGTATGTTGAGAAATTCTGTGAGCGCCCCAGGCACGTCGAAATACAGGTTCTTTGCGATAAATTCGGCAATCGACTTTTTCTAGGTGAGCGTGATTGTACCATTCAACGCCGCCATCAAAAGCTTCTCGAAGAGGCTCCTAGTCCGGTTTTAAACTCTGATCTTCGACAGAGAATGGGTGAGGCCGCGCTTCGGCTGTGCAATGCCGTTAGCTATGAAAACGTGGGTACTGTTGAGTTTTTGGTAGACGAGAAACTTCAGTTTTATTTCATGGAAATGAATACTCGAATTCAGGTGGAGCATCCCGTCACGGAAATGGTTACCGGAATTGATCTCGTGAAAGAGCAGATTCTTTCTGCGGCCGGGTTTAAGCTCAAACTCAAGCAATCCGACGTCAAGATTCAGTCACACTCGATCGAGTGCCGTATTAACGCAGAGGATCCAGAGAAATTCACACCGTCTCCGGGAAAAATCACCGCGCTGCACACACCGGGTGGCTATGGGGTGCGAGTAGAGTCGTTTGTCTACGATCAGTACAAAGTAGTGCCCTACTACGATTCGATGATCGCCAAGCTGATTGTTCACGCTCCAAGTCGAGATGAAGCGATCGCGAAAATGCGACAGGCGCTTGACGAGTTTGTTGTTGAGGGAATTCAGACCAATGTGTCTTTTCATAAGAAGATCATGCTCGATCAGCGGTTTCGAGACGCGCGGTATGACACTCACTTTTTGGAAGAGTTTCTGAAGAAATCCGAATAAAATTGGGGAGATGGACTCCTCTCCCCCCTCCAAAAGAAATCCCGAAGAAAGCCAAGTCGACCTAGGCGAAGATCTTCTGTTGGAGCCAACGGCAACCCGTATTTCTGATACTAAACAGGCGATTCTCAATTCAGAGAAAGAAAGTAATCCAGAGAAGGCCTCAGGTGAAGAAGTGCAAAGCGCACAGATTCTCATGAGTGAGGGCCTTTGGGATGAGGCGAAAGTGGCGCTTCATCGAGCGCTTCGTTTGCAAGGTGAGAACTTGCTAGCAAAGAAGCTTCTCGAGGAAATTCGTGAACGTGAACTACGTGAATTACTCGAAAAACCCACCAAGCTCGAGCCCACCGCTGTCGTTGAGGAAGATATTCTTAGAGTCCTTCATAAGCTTGAAGAAGACTGGCGCCTAGGTCTTGAGATTGGCGAGTCTGGTCGACTGTCTCTTTTGGCTTCAAATGACGCTCAGGCAGACTTTATTCGCTGTGTCCTAGAGCAGGCTACAAGCCTGTCCACTCGCGAACGAGCCGATCTTGCAATAGGATTTTTGCAGATGGAACTCCCCGAGGTTGCCATCAGTCTATTACAGCCAGGAAGTACACAGAGTGGCGTCGGTTCGGCTTTATATTGTTGGGCGCTCTTACAGGCCGGTAAGGCGTTTGAGTGCGTGTCTGTTTTGGATGTTCGACTCCGCGATGACAGTCTAAGTGCTGATGTACGTCGAGAAATGGAGTATCTCATGGCGCGCTCGAGGGAGGCTCTCGGAGAGAGGCGCTTGGCCCTAGAGCTGTACTCAGCGCTTGGCGATTATCGTGACTCTTCTTCTCGTCGCCATCGACTTCAGTCACTGAGCGAGAGGCGCTGATGCTTCGTAGGCCACTCGTTATCTTCATTCTTGTGGTGAGTGGATTGGTTGGCGGTGCCATCACCTTTCTTCAGAGTAAAAGTTTTGCAGGAATGGTTCGAAACTTTCTCTCGCGCACCGTCCCTAGAGAGTTAGGAGTATCGGTTAAATTCTCTGAGTTTCAGTTGCAGGTTTTTCCTCCTGGGGTCTCGATACGGAATCCAGAGCTTCAGCTAGAAGATAATAACTTTATTGGCATTCCAAGGGACTCGGTTCTTCGAGCTTCGCGAATCACCCTTAGGTTTCGGCCCTTTCAAATGCTCTCCGGAAACGTACGCGTTGAGCAGTTAAGCTTATCAGACGCCGAGATTGATATGCAGATGGTACAGAAGAAGTCTGGCCAGAGTAGATCCTCCTTAGAGTGGAGTCAGATCTTTCAAGTCAAACTACAGTCTCTAGTGCTCGAAAATAGTATTGTTCGGCTGAGGTGGCCTACGGATGGAACAAATGTTTCTGTTAAAGTTGATCGCGCTTCAGTCTCACGAAGTGAAAAATCAAAAAATTATCCATTCCTGGTCGAAGCAAATGTAGATCGAGTGGAGGTGCGTCACCGTGAAAACCCGGTTGCACTTGTCAAACTTTCTACCGTTGCAGAGGTCGGACCCAGAGGAGTTAGTTTGTCGACCTTTTCTGCTAGGACCGGGGATGGAGCCGAAGCTTCAAACGTGAAATTAAGCGGTGACATTCAGGGAAATCTTCTCGATCCAAGCGGGCTAAAATCTCAGCTCCAAATAGAGGCGTCAGGAGAGTCTGATGCACTCATGAAATGGATTATCGCAAAAGAAATTCCCGCAAAGCGACCCAAGCCTCCCGTTAGATTTTTGGGTAAGTACTCCCTACAAGGAAAACTCAATGGAGATCTTCTTCGCATAAGCCAAACGGCTGTATTTGATGGAAGGTGTACCCTTGAGAACGGCGAGATGATGGGATGGCCCGTAGGCCAGGCAGAGGCACTCATTAAAGTTCGGTCTCAGCTCGGCGGTGGTGCCGATATTGATCTTGATGCCGCCAAAATATCTCATCCCTCTGGCGGCAAGATTTCTGTTGGAAAGACACAGTTTTCGATCCGTTCAAACGGTCTGACCGAGAAAGCAACAGTTGGACTGGAGCTTGATCGAGCAAAGTTGTCTTGGCTTACAGGGCCCTATTCGCGAAGCGTCGATAATATGGAGACAGATTTTAGTGGAAGCCTTCAGGTTGATATTCTGAGCGGAAAGGATTGGAGTGTACGAGCCACAGCTTCGTTACAGTCCCCCGGGCTTTCAGTTTTCTCTCAGTCTCCAAAAAAGGGTCGCTCAACGGTGATTCGAGCGGGGCCTCATCGGCTTCTGGGCAGTTTTTCGATCACTGAAGGCCGTTTCAGACCAGAGGGACTGCAGCTGAAATTTGAGCAAAGCCAAATGGAGCTTGGTGGGGAAATTTCTTGGATCGGTCCGGAAACTCAATGGAATTTAACTTCTAAGGGCACTGTTCAGCTCACGGATATTAAGGAGTTAGGGGGCAGTAAAATTCAAGGGCAAGGAAACTTGGTTTCTCATGTCCATGGAACTTCAAAGAATCTTGCGATCGACTTTGACACTGAGCTTTCTAATTTTTCTTATATCAACTTATTCTTTGGTGAGGTCCAGGGGAGGATCTCCTTACTTGAGGGCCAAACTGTCCTGCAACTTCAAGGAGTGAAAGGCCGCATTGGTGAAACTCCTTATAGTTTAAATGGCCCCGTGAATTTTCGTGGAGAGGGTAGCCTGGATGTATCAGTGCTCTTTCCAGACGGTAGAATTGAAGACTTTATTTCAATTTTTCACCCGCTTACTAAAGATTTAGGCTGGTTCCCTCAGTCTTTACGCGGACGGATGAAATCAAAAGGGAAGGTGCATGGTGCCCTTGGACTAGATTCATTGATTGTCGATCTGAGCATGGATGGAACCGATTGGCTGTATTTAGGAGAGCGCTTTCGTAGTGTGCGATTCTCAGGGGGGCTCGACCGCGGTCGATACCATGTTGAGGGGCTTCAAGCGCGTAAGCGCGCCGGCGCTTTAGAAGGCGGAATTTCATTTGATACAAAAGGCCGGTTTGCGTGGAAATTAGCGACCTCGAATCTCTCTCTGAGAGATCTTGATTGGATGCTTCGACTGGATTTGCCTATTCGAGGAGAACTCCAGATTTCTAGCGAAGGATTAGGCACATTAAATACACTCGAGTCTTCAACAGTGATTTCTTTGGATAGAACACTGATTCGATCACGAGACTTTCCGAGAAGTTCACTAGCTCTTACCAGCAAGCAGGGAGTTTGGTCGGCTTCGGGCAGTGGGCTCGGCAAGCAAGTTCAACTTGAATGGAGACATGATCCCCGAACGCAAGCACAGAATCAGCTCAGTTTAATTGCAAATCGTGCCGATTTTTCGCCGCTTCTACTACTTTTAAATCCAAAAAGCATACAGGACTCGGCCCTCTTGGGTCGCGCCTCTGGATCACTGGAATTCAACTATCAAGGAAATGCATTCGATAAGGCGTCTGGTGCACTATCCATTCAGGAATTTTTAGCTAGAAAGAAGGGTTCTGAAATAAAACTGGTGGAACCGGTTTTCGGGAAGATGACTTCGGGTGATCTCAAGATGCCTGAAATCCAACTCCAGACAGAGCGTGGATCCGTCGCAAAACTTACCTTGGGGTCAAGTCAAGGGAAGTGGGAGTGTTCCATGGGGGGCGAGGTAGATCTCGCAGCGCTAGAATTTCTTACGCCCATGGTTCAGCAAGCTTCTGGAAAGGCCGAACTAGATCTGGTCCTACAGGGAGCAGTGGGATTGCCGCAGATTTCAGGCAAAGTGGATCTTAATGATGGATACGTGCGCACCTCGGCCATCGAGTCTCCATTGGAGAATCTACAGGGTCGACTCACACTTCGTAGTGGACGATTAGCGCTATCAGGGGTCCATGCTGATTTGGCACAGGGACGTATTACAGCGGGCGGGCAGGTTGACTTCTTTACAGATCGATTTCCAGTGCTCGATGTTTCAGTAAATCTCGATGAGAATCGGATAAAATTTTATCCCTTCCAGTTTATCAAGTTGCGCTCAGCACGCCTGAGGTTGAAGGGAAACTCTCTTCCCTACGATATCGTCGGAACTATTTCAGTAGAACAAGGTGTTTCGCGAGAGAAACTGGCAAATGCGGGGCAAGGCGTTTCGCTTCAGTCCTCTTTGTATGCGCCCCCGCCTGCCGGAGACATGGCTTTTGATTTTCCAAAATTTCGTCTGAAGATCGATGTCTTGGCTGATTCCGGTCTTATATTTCAAAATGAGTTTCTTGACGTGGAGATGAAAGCAGCCCTAACAGTAGTGAATACGATCGAGGCTCCTCGTCTCCTAGGAAAGGCAGAGCTGGTACCGGGTCAAGGCAAGCTCAACTTTAAAGATCACGTCTTCCAGGTTCAATCTGCCGTGATCAAGTTCGATAACCCTGCAGTGATTAGTCCGATCTTCGATCTGATCGCCACTACAGATATTAGTGGAACCAAGGTTCAATTATACACCTCAGGAACTGCGGATCGCTTCAAAGTCGAGTTAAGTTCAAATCCTGTGCTTCCAGAAGCAGAGATTCTTTCGCTCTTAGCAATGGGAAGAACCCTCGAAGAGTCCCAGCGTCTAAGAGCTGGAAACACCTCGGGAGTCCAACAGAGTGAAGCCGCATCTTTGATTCTGAACTCCTTGGACTTTAATCGGGATGTCCGCGAGAAGACCGGATTTCAGGTGGGTGTCTCTGAGGCAGTAGATACGGCCTCAGGCAGCAGTATTTTCAGACCACAGGGGGATGTCGAATCGTCGGTTGCCCCGAAGATCGTTTTGAAGAGACAGATTGGAAAGCGAATTGACGTCAGCTTAGGAAGCACGGTTGGATCGGGCACAACCAATCAGAAAGAAGTGAACGCGGATTTCTACATTTCGCCTTCAGTATCTCTGCGAGGAGTATGGAACTACTCTGAAGGTTCCACGGCGCAAGAGAGTACTATCCTGCAGCAGAGTCGGACGAGTTATGGCGTCGATCTTAAGCTTCAGAAGAGGTTTAAATAAATGAACCTCAGAACCGCGGCTATTGTTGCGATTTTTTCGTGTGTGCTTCTTGCGCCTCGGTTCGCGTTTTCTGCCAATAATAAACTTACTGTTGAGCAGGTCGAGGCCGAAGGGATGGAAAATTTTGGCCCCTCTGAGCTACAGTCTGCGCTCGAACTCACCGTTGGGGACGAATACGATGAGGCGAGGGCCCGTCGCTCCGTTGATAACCTAACCGAGCTGTATCATTACAAGGGATATCCAAACACGAAAGTCAAAGCGTCGTTTGATCCATTGAAAGGCCTCTGGTCGATCAGTGTAAGCGAGGGTAGTCCAGTGCGTATTCGATCGGTCGTGATCGAGCCAACGGCTGGGTCGGCGGACGGGAATGAAAAATCGTGGCGGAGCCTAGAAGGCGAGCTTCTCAGTCGATTCGGCATATATTCGGGCGATATCTTTGACCAAGAGAAGGCCAGTATCAGTGCTAGATTGCTGCAATCACTGCTTTTAAGTGAAGAGTATATAGGTGGAGCCGTAAACGAAGTCCGAGTCGAGCGAGGGGTGCAGGCACCGGCGGATGGAGCATTACCTCGTTCAAAGAGAGGTCTTCCCTCAGCAGGGTGGGTAGACCTACGAATTCGTATCGACGTTGGTGAAAAAGTAAGTTTTGGATTTCGCGGTAATCGAGCGTTTTCCCGAAATGATTTGATGCTTTTGATCAAAGAGCAGCGCTCGTTAGGGCTCGGAAAAAACTACATAGAAACGCTTCGTAGTCGCATCATCGAGGCTTATCTATCCGCTGGATATACCCAGACCCAGGTTACGGCATTTCCGATAGAGCGTTCTGGAAGGCAGGAAAGGCATGTGACTTGGGTTATCGATGAGGGCGAGCGCGCTGCCTTGGAGTCTATCGATTTCGATGGTGGGGTCGTTTTCACAAAGTCAGAGCTGGAATCGATTTTTTGGGAGGGATTGGGTGGTTATCTATCGATTGGAGTCTATGTCGAAAAAGAGCTCGATCGTGCGGTTGAGTTTTTTATTCAGAAGTTAAAGAGCCGAGGATACTTGGGCGCGAGGCTTCTGAGTCTGCAGACCCAATGGAATTCGCAGCACTCTCAGGCAACCGTCAGTATCTTTTTTTATGAAGGCGAGCAGACTCGTGTTGCTTCTATCGAGATTTTAGGCGGAGCCGAATTTCCTTCTCATGAGGTTTCTCGTGTTCTTGGGGTCAAGGTCGATGAACCGATGAATCTGTACGCTTTTACTGAGGGTATTCAGCGATTAAAGTCTTGGTACCGAAACCGTGGTTATCTCGAGGTGGGCATTGTCGGCGAGGGCGGCGATACGCTCGTAAAATATCGGGATGAGAATAGAGTCGCAGATATTAGGATAGAAATTGAGCCTGGATCACGCTTTCATGCCGGCGACGTCTCCGTAGATGGACTACAGAAGACTCGCTCAGATGTAGTAACCCGAGAATTGGCATTCCGGCAGGGTGACTTGCTTACCGAGGCAAATCTTCTTGAAAGCGAGTCGAAGCTCAGGCGGTTAGGTCTTTTTTCAACGGCACAGATTCGTATTGAGGATGACCCGGAACGTTCAGGAGTAAAAAAAATACATGTCATCGTACAAGAGGGAACTCCCGGACTGATAGCTGGGGGTGTTGGATTTAGAAATGACCTGGGAGTTCGAGTTTTTGGACAGACCTCGTACAGTAATCTTTTTGGAAAAAATCACACTGTGGTCTTTGGTGTGAATGCAAATCGAAGATTTATTGATCGCCGCGTTCCGCTAGAGTCGCAGGCGCAGATCGGATATATCTGGCCTTGGTTTTTAATTCCCGAGATGACTTTTCGTCCGAGCCTTACTTTGCAGCGAACTCAATACGAGAAGTTTGATGCCACATCGCTTGTTTTAGGGGGTGCTCTTGAAAAAAGACTTTTTAGACGCCCTAATTTGGTTGCCTCGGTAAGTTATAACCTGGAGCGAACTGAGCAGAATGCCTTAGATCCAACTAGCATCGACAATCAGACAATCACGATCGGCGGAGTCACGACATCTTTAAAGCTAGATCTGAGAAACGATCCTTTGGCCCCTACTCGGGGTTTTTACTCAGCGGTTTCCTATGAGATAGCTGACCCCACGTTTCTCTCGCAGCGTGAACCCTTTCCGATTGGGTATACTAGACTGCAGTGGAGGAATGATTATCTTCTTCCGGTTTGGAAGGATGCCAGTTGGTACTTTTCGTTTCGTACGGGCATCGAACGAAACACTCAGGACATTACTGATATTCGGGTGGCTATTCCGCTGATCAAGCAGTTTACGCTTGGTGGTGCGGGAAGCTTGAGAGGCTTCAAAGAGCAGGAGTTAAATATTCAGGATATTGCCGTTCGAGGGACAGCCTCGTACGTGAACTATCGAGCACAACTCGATTTACCACTATCTGGCCCGATGCGATTTGGCCCCTTTCTCGATGCAGCAAATCTCCTCGTTGACGAGTATTCGCTGGGCAAAAATCTTCGAATGGGAACAGGAGTAGGTCTGCATTATCTGACACCAGTCGGCCCTGTGAATTTTGACCTCGGCTTTAAGGTCAATCCTAGGCCCGGTGAAGATCCCTACCGATTTTATTTCTCGATCGGAGTAATTTAGCCTCGGTGAATGGCCCTTTTCGAACTATTCGCTGGCCATCAGACTGAGAAACTCAAAAATCAAAGCTGCCCCGAGCAACGAGGTTAATTCGGCATGATCATACGGCGGGGAAATCTCCACCACGTTAGCGCCACAAATTTGAAGTCCCTTAAGTTTCCGGACAGCATCTAGAGCTTCACGGGAGGTCATTCCACCGACTACCGGAGTTCCTGTGCCTGGAGCATAAGCAGGATCCACTCCGTCGACATCAAAAGACACATAAACGGGACGCGATTTTTTCTTAGGGCCCTTTTGGGCTTTCGAGTGAATGAGGTGGAAAAATTGATCGCGCTTTCTGATGTCATAGAAATCGTCGATCGAGAGCGTGTTGATTTTTTGTTCACGGCAGTAGGACTCTTGATCTGCTGAAGTGAGTGGGCCACGGATGCCAATTTGAAAGATGTCGCTTCCAGAAAGAAGATCCTCTTCAATGGCTCGGCGAACTGGAGTTCCATGGTGGTATTTCTCGTCCCAGGCTGAATCCGCTGTGTCGGTATGCGCATCGAATTGGACGAGAATCGGTTTTCCAAATTTTTTATGAATCGCTCGAAGCTCGGGCAGAAGAATGGAATGGTCGCCACCGACCAGAATGGCTCGAGCGCCTGCCGAATGGACCTGAGAAACGTGCTTTTCGATGTTCTTAAAGGTGGTCTGCAGATTCAGGGGGTTTACTGAAATATCCCCACCGTCGACCACGTTCAGGCGCTCATAGACCTGGACCCCAAGAGTCGGGTGAAAGTTTCGATTGAGGGCTGAGGCCTCACGCACTGCCCTAGGGGCGAACCGAGCCCCCGGACGGAAGGTGGTGCCCCCATCAAAGGGCACCCCGAGAATGGCCACGTCGACCTGCTTTCCTTTTAAATCAGGCAGATAGGGCAGCCTATTGAAGGTGGCGATATCTCCAAAACGGGGGCTGATCAGAGGGTTCTTGGGGCGGTAGTTTGTAGGCGGGGTAGAGGGTTTCATGTGCCCGAGATCATAGGTGAAAAACCCGTTGACTTCAACTTGGGCATCCTATAGTTCCACCCCTCTATGTTACAGAAGAAGACTTACCAAGGAAAACAGAAGGGCCCCCATTACTTCGAAAATAAGGGGCCAAACGCGCCGAAGTGGTACGTTGTCGACGCAAAAGACCAAGTTCTAGGTCGACTCGCCACAGTTATCGCTCGCGCGATCACCGGAAAAACAAAGACCACTTACACTCGCCATGCAGATACGGGCGATTTCGTTGTGGTTCTCAATGCTGAGAAGGTGGCTTTGACCGGAAACAAAGAAACCGGAAAATTGTATCGCCGGCATACCGGTTATGTGGGCGGACTAAAGACCGCAACCGCTGGCCAGATGCGCGCTCGTCATCCGGATGAAATCATCCGCTTGGCGGTGTGGGGAATGACCAACAAGTCCAGCCTTGCCCGTCACCAGATGAAGAAGCTCAAAGTTTTTGCAGGTGCAGAGCATCCGCATGCGGCACAGAACCCTCAGCCGCTGCCAATGGGAACGGTTCGTCGCACCAATCTGGCCAAAAAGGCTGCAAAGTAATTTAAGAAGGAAGTTTCATGGAAAAGCAGACTCACAAAGTTGGGAAAAGAAAGACGGCGGTTGCCCGCGTTTACATTCGTCCTCGTGCAGGCGAAGAAGGTGTGATCGTTGTGAACGAGCGTGAGTTCGCGGAGTATTTTCCGCGTCCAACGAGCCGAATGATGATCATGCAGGCTCTGGAAATGACCTCACTGGTTGGCCGCTACGATATTAAGATCAATGTAAAAGGCGGAGGAAAGTCGGGTCAGGCCGGCGCCGTTCGTCACGGAATCGCTCGCGGGCTTATCCGCATTGATCCCGCTCTTCGCCCGATTCTCAAGAAGGCTGGATTCTTAACTCGCGATAGTCGCGAAGTTGAGCGTAAGAAATACGGTCTCGCCGGCGCACGCCGTCGTTACCAGTACTCGAAGCGTTAAGCTGTCGAGTCGATCGACTCAAATTCTGGATCAAGCAGCGGCCTGGCGAGAAATCGCCGGGCCGTTGGCTTTCTGCAGCTCAGCTTCACATTCCACTGCCAACAAAAGGTACTCGAGCGCACGACCGTATTCATGAGCGGCTTGGATTCGCTGTTGCCGAAGAAGCCCAAATGGTGCGGTAAGAGGTGGGCTCTGCTCGAGGTGCGTTCTCCCTCGATTGAGGAGCCGGTTGAGGGTATCGAGGTCCACTCCTGGAGTGAGTGAGCTTTTTTGGATTCGCTCGGAAGCGGCATCGAGAAGGGCCAATGCACTCTCGTGGGCTGCGCGAGTGGCCGCCTCTTGCGCCTGAGAGGTCACCGAGGGCTCAGGAAGAACCTTTGATCGAGGCTCAAGATAATGCATCTTGGCCTCATGGCAGAGGGCTATTGCCAAATGTTTGACGGCTCGAGCCCATCGTTCCGCTAAAAGCCGGTCTTGAGGGGTGCCCCTCTGGTAGGCGCTCCAAGCCCTCTTGTAGAGCGTGAAAATCTCGTCCGCGTGCACACCGGGTATTGGGGATCGATTCCAAAAATGAGTGACTCCAACATCAATGGCGCCGTTGTAGGCCCGTTGTAACTCCATCTCTGTACTACTCGAGGGTGGGAATGGGTCGCTCATGAGGAAGCCCAGGGTGCAAGTCATAAGCCTGTGGCGGGTTTGCCGGGATATGTCATTCTGGAAGCACATGGTGTGGGTCACTTATAAGGAGAAGATCAAGCGGCTTTCGAAGCGTATTGTGGACGCCCAAAAGCCCATCCGTATTTTGGATGCGATCAAATGGGACTCATCCATGGAGGAGTCGCTACGTAAGGGCAAATTCAAGCAAATGCCCAAAGTCGGTACGGATCATTATGCGAATCGGCCGCTTGCTTTTGATTCTGATAAAAAGATTGAAGAGTTCAGCGACATTATCTCTGACATTCAAGCGAGTCTTGGAAAAGAGGACCCTCTCGCTTTATTGCTCATTTCTATCTGTGAGCAGTATTGCGATGTCGTTTGCATGCTGAGAAGTCGGGGCACTAAAGAGTTTTGGGAATATAGTTGCAAGCTTTACGGATCACCAAAAGATACTCTTTTTGGCGAGAAATTGAAGGTTTCTGATCTTGGACACCTCATGTACGAAATTCTGTCGGGTCTCGACGATTCTTTGGGGGCAGATTATCCCAAGGAACTCAAAGCTGAGTTTGTTGTCGATGAGCTCAATCGAAGGTTTTCAGACTATTTCAAAGGCGAAAAAGTTCAGGCGAAAATTTCAGATGGAATTCTTGCTGACGCTGCTGCTGGCGGTGACACCGTAAAAATTAAGGAAGGTGCGCTTTTTTCACGGAGAGAAATCGACATCCTAGAGGTACATGAAGGCTGGGTCCATGTTGGAACCACGATCAATGGAAACGCCCAACATGTGGCCAGCTGGCTATCGAAGGGGCCCCCTCGTTGTTCCGCCACTCAGGAGGGGCTAGCTGTTCTGCTCGAG
>JAGWZD010000290.1 GCA_018968995.1 Bdellovibrionales bacterium | reverse complement strand
GCTGACTGAGCTTCTGGAGATCGATTCAGGGGTGTGGGCTGAAAGAGAGCGTCTAGAGCGAGAATGATTTTGCTCAACACCCAGCGAACGATTTTTAGCATGGTGGAATTCCTTTCATTTTTTGAAGGGCCAGTGACCCCAGCTGTTCCTCGAACTTGAACCTCGCCGTCGAACAAAAGGTTCGAAGCGAACCTGATCTTAAGGTTTTTGCCGCTCGAGCAGGAAGGTACTGGCAAAGACGGTTCAGCCCACCCGGAAAGCTCGACTCTATTCCGCTTAGAGCACGGGGGTAGGTTTGTGTTCGGCCGATAGGCTTCAACCTCTCCCATCCGTCTATCAGGCATTCCACCACTTCGGCGATCTCTTCAGGGCTCAATGCTGGATGACGGCCCAGTTTAGAGCCCCAATCATCATAGAAAGGTGCGATCGGCAGCAGAAGATCGCGCGATCGCCTAAGGCATTTAGCTGCGCGAAGTGCAAAGTGGCGATGGTTTTCATCTGCCATCGCTGTAAACCCAATGTTCATTTTATAGAGAGTGCCGGCAGCTAAAAGCCAAGGCTGTTGCGACTCATGATGCCCCGTCTTGTAGCAAGCTTGGCGTAGAGGATCATCAGCCTCTAGACTCCACTGATCGATGACTCGGTCGAGATCACCCAGGTTATGGGCCACTGTACTGACGGCTTTTAAAAGTCCGATTCCGTCGCGATGTAGCGTGAACTCACAAATCACTTCGGCGTGCTTTCGGATCTCGTCTTGAATCGCATCAAATAGAGCTATTGAAAGGGGGCGATCTTTCTTCCGAGTGGCACCATATGCTGCGGCTGCAATGCTGAACCACTCGCCATGAAGTCCTGAAAGGACGCGTCCGCTATCAGGACCTCGAACATATCTCTCCGATACCGCAGTGAGATCCCAGTTTCTGGATTCTAAAACCAGCCGCGCCATTTCTTGAATTGTCTTGAGCTCTAAGCCGGGGTGCCACAGCCGGAATCGAATCTGGTTGTCAACATCTGTGGGTACAAAGCTGCTCACGGTGCCAAAGTGCGCTGAAACGCAAAGCTTAAAGTATTCAAAATGAGAGAGTTGTGAGAGTTCCTTCTCGTTTTGTTTGCTGCTTTTTCGGAGAGTGCGAAGGTAAGGTGTTTGGTCGAACGAAGTAGCGGAGTCCTCAAAAACATAGGGAACCGTGTTTCGAACCTGGCTCAGAAGAATCTGTGGAGCGACTCCTCGAGGAATATCTAAAGCAGAAACTTCCTGCATACCGCACTGGAAGTAGCCTGACTTGCAGTCGTTTTTCAATAGTCAGTGGGGAACAGGTTAGTGATTAGCGCGATGTGCTTTGCTTCGGGAATTCAATGACCAGCTTTTCCTCCTGAGGAATGATCTTGACCTTTTCGGCCTCGACCCCCTCGGGGATAGAGAAACTCTTGCGGAAGCTTGAGAATAGGTCTTCATTTTGAATCTTCCCAGAAACGGTGATCATTCCGTCTCCAACAGAGATCTGAAGATCTTGCTTCTGAAGACCCGTGATGGGGACATCATAAAAGATGTGAGTTTGGTCCTCGCGACGAGTAATTTGCGCGCCTCCCATGCTAGTCACTTCCGGAATCTCCATCTGTTCTTCGAGAAATTGCTGCATCATCTGTCGGGCTTGAGCAGCGACGTCCGGCTCTTCGTTTTGTTCCAGTTTCTGGTCCTGCGGACCGTTTTGCGGGGAAGCTACAGAATCAAGGGGGAGCGGCTCGGGCGAGGAAATCGCTGCTGAAGGTGAAGCTAGCCGCGAAGTGGCCGGCGATGCGGACGGGGTGGAGCTACCGCGATAAAAAGAGGTGAACGCGACTCCGAGGCCAAAACAAAGAAGGCCAATCGCCCAGGCTCGTTTCAATCCCAGCAACTGAGGCCGAGGTGGTTCTGCAGGAGAGGGATGCTGCGTGCTCACAACTCGGTCTTATACGAGCCTCCTTTAGTTTGGCAATAAAACAATAAATTCGGATAGTTAAAGACATATTGCGGTGCGTCACAAAAATTGATATGAGTCCGATCTCGATATGTCTCAGAACTCCTCACTTCCTGCTGTCTCAGATGTTTCGTCAACGGTCATCGACTCGTTGATCGGCGAGGAGCTTCGTCTTGCAGCTTTCTCTCAGCTTTCCGGCAATTTGGCGGGTTACCCCTTTGTGAAATTGGTGGTGGATTCGGGCTTAGTGCCAGCGCTTCGACGGAAAGCAGGAATTCTTCACGCGATGAATCACGCCGTGTATCCCTTTCACGCGCACTATATAGCCGAAAAAATTCTTCGAGTCCCGGTAGCCGAGATTGAAGCCAAGATCGATGAGTTTAATCGCGGTCTTTACTTTGACCCCGATCGTCGCTTTTTTTTAGGCATTCTTTCGCTTCATGGCCGCAATGACCGTAATGACCGTCGTGATGATAAACGCTTCTTTGTGCTCGAAACAGTGGAAGTCGATTCCATGGATGAAGGGATGCTTCGGTACTTCTTCTCTATGGTGCGAGCTCACGTTGATCCAAGTATTCCGCTTCTTTTTAAGCCCGCCAATCACCTTCAAGAGCAGATCGTCGCGCGAATTTCACCCTCAGAGCTTCCTCGAATTTTTAATCACGAGCTTTTCGCTAGCGCGAGCTTCGTTCCACTCCATTCTGGAAAGTCGACGGGAAGGATTCGAGTTTTTCGTAGCGATGAGGAGTACCGGTCGGCCAGGCAAACCATTGAATGGTTCGATGTTCTGGTCATGCATAAGGTGCCGGATGACATCCCACGAATTAGTGGAGTGATTAATGCGGAACATACCACTCCGCTTTCGCATACCAATGTTTTGGCCTCGGGTTGGGGCATCCCGAATTGCACTCAAATTGGAGTGATTGAACAAATCACTCGTGAAGGATTGGATGGGCAATGGGTGGAGTATACTGTGGAGATGAACGCCACCCAGGCATCGTTGTCCAGAACGCAGCGTCCGACTGAGATCTCGCGTCCGGCTTGGAGTGTTCATCATATCAAGCTGGAGGAGCCTGAGGCGGTAAATACCAAAATACGGGAACTCAGCGAACTCCACATGAGCGATCGCTACAAGTACGGTACCAAGGCCGCCAATCTTGGTGAACTCAAACGAGTCCTGGAGTCAGGGGGCGAGCGCCTTCCAGGTTTTTATCGAGTGAAGCGCCCACCTCGTGATCACCTGATGCCCTATT
>JAGWZD010000289.1 GCA_018968995.1 Bdellovibrionales bacterium | reverse complement strand
CTAAATTTTGCAATTCAGTTTCTCGTCTAAACTGATCTAGGCTCGCCTGCGCAAGCTGGTCATTGAGTACACGGAACTCAAAATCGAAGGAGGGCCGCTCCTCGCGGCGTTCCTCCGCTTGAATGGCTGCTTGCTCTTTTGGCACGGGAAGACTCTGCTCTAATGGAGCGACCCGCTTCAACTGCTTGGCAAGAGTTAGCGCCAATACTAGTAAAAGGATCGAAATTCCAAATCGCGTGGGGTTTGTTGACAATCCGATACCCTCACAGAGAGTTCAGTTATCGCCGTGCAAACCAACCGCCATCTCATCTTAGACGCGCAGACTCTTGAAATGGCTGCTTGATTCCCCATGCCAAAGTTTTGTACGCATAAGCCCTATGATGCCCACAGGAAAATTTCTGATCCTAGTTCTTTTAATCAGCGCTTCAAGTGTTGCTTGCTCGAGGCTCCACCTCAAAAAAAATGGTTCAGACGCATATCCAGAGAAGTCTTCCTCCATTCAATCGGACTCTATTCCCGTGATCGATGCTCACATTCACACCGGGTTCGAAACGCCGAAGGATCGCGCTGAGTTTTTTAACCAGATTAAATCCGCTCGAGTCGTGGGTGCGGTAGCGCACACGGGTGATAACGGTCGACGAGACTACGATGACCTTCGATCAAAAGGAGTCATCCATTGTTTTGGAGTGGGTTCGACCTTCACAAGAACCGACCAAGACACCCTGGATCAAGGTTTAAAGTCCGGAAAATTTTCCTGTATCAAGATTTATCTGGGATACATCCACCGCTACGCAACGGATCCATTCTACAAACCCGCATACCGTTTAGCAGAAAAGCACGGTGTTCCGGTGGTGTTTCATACGGGTGACACGATAGATAGAGACGGAAAAGTAAAATTTGCGGACCCCCTGACTATCGACGAAATCGCTGTCGATCACCGTAAAGTTAATTTTGTCATCGCACATTGCGGAAATCCGTGGATAGAGTCCGCTGCCGAAGTGGCCTACAAAAATCCCAATGTTTACTTGGATGGTTCAGCTTTTTTGATCGGCGATCTATCGAAGATGCCAGCTGATAAAATAGAAGACTACGTGGTCAAGCCCCTGCGCTGGATCTTCGGCTATGTCGAGGATCCCACCAAACTTATGTTTGGAAGCGACTGGCCCCTAGCGCCAATTGATCAATACGTGGAAGCCTTTAAAAAAGCGATCCCTCGAGAACACTGGAACGCGGTATTTCATGACAACGCATTACGCGTTTTTCCAAGGCTAAGAAAAGTGACGACTCAATAGAGGCAATCACTCCATCGAGACAGGGTTGTCCTCGTCACCATTCACTCCAAATAGATTATTACTGTCGATCTCGGCAGCGATCTGCTGATAAGTGGTCGGTCTCTTATTCGAGGCCCAATCGACAATCGAACGCACCATCACCAGGTCTGTTTCACCCATAACCGAGAAATAGGTCGACAACCCATTTGTTAAAATATCTAAGTTTCGCGTACCTTTCGGGTCGCTCTTCGACTTCTTTCGCGCAAAGTACAATGTATTGTAATAACTGTAAGAACTGCAGCTATTAAAATAATAGATCTGATACTTGTTTTTCGGCAGTTTGATTTCGAACTCTTGTGTGGATTCGAGATCTTCAAGATCTAGGTTTCCGCCCAGCCCCGAATGGCCGTCATACATCATCACAGAGGCATTCTCGATGGCATCTTTGAAAAAGTGATGAAACGCTTTACTTTGTTCGTCGATCCCACTTTGTCCAAAAAACAAATTTACCACTATTTTTGCCTTCTGCGCCTGCAGTACGAACTCTTCAACATAAGGAAGCGATCGAGACCCTCCAGAGCGATCTTTAAGCTCATCGCGGCTTAAGACCCGCGCCGTAAAACCGTACTGATTGACCAGGGCAGCTCTGATGGCTCGATAGTTTCTGGCATTCACGTCCGCCGAATTCAGTGGGTTCTTGAGTTCTTCCGGGTCATTCATGCCCATCAAAATATCGATTCGAATAGTTCCTTCTGAATCGACCAATCGAGAATACTCTGGATAAGTTTGACGAGTATTTGGGATGCGCTTCACGTTGGCTAACACAACGGTATAATGTTCGCCGGCTCGTAAATTACACCCCGAGCGATAAGGGTTCCAGAAATACCAAAAATCTTCTCGCCCCTGGTAATGCTCATCAGTGCAAACATTTTGTCTCTGCCCATCGGCTCGAGTCACGATCGCGGCATCATAGACATGGTCGGGGTTATTCGGAAGAATCACTTCATAAGTAGATCCCACTCCATTTTGAAGAGCGACCACACCACGATAAGAATACTTCACCACATAAGTGCGCTGAGTGCCCCGCTTGCGGGCGAATGATACTTCAGAGATATCTTCATTACCCTTGGGCGCCGCTTTGTATCCTACGGCTCCCATGGTTCCGTGCATATGATTCAGCTGAGCGAAGATTTTTTTTCGGGCGAGCTCCTCACTCATCTTTTTTTCACGTGGAACGGTAACCTCTACTTGATGATCAAAGGTGAGCACGGCTTCGGTAGAATCGGAGGCGGCAAAATCCTGCCCATCCATCAAGTCCGCACGAGCACTCGCCCCGAAGGCTAAGCTCCAAGCAACCACACTCCACAGCGCCACTTTTGATCCCGGTTTTTTTGACTTCATCGGGGCGAGCAAGTACCGCAGATGCTGCGCGGCGTCAATCCTGAACAGCAGGACTGAGCTTTTTAATAAAATGTAATGAATTCAATTATTTATATGAATTCGGCTCGCCTTCTCGGGAGGCTCACCGATCCATAGATTGCGGCGCTCCTCCGAACTCCATTGATGAATTCCCCAGGGCAATTCGAGGAATTGCTCACTCCTCACCTGGATTCCCAAGAGAGGCCCTACACGCTCGAGCTGAATATGACGCCGCCTACGAATGCGGATGCCCAAAAACTCGAAGACTATCTGTAGCCCACGATCGAGCCCGCCATGCGAGCTGAGAGATCCCCGCTCTGAGGCCGAAGTCCACCCCGCAATCACAGGTTCATCCACAAGCGGAATTCCTTCAAAGCATGCGTTCTTTTCATATTCCTGAGACCCGTGGATAACCCCATCGACGACAGTGAGAACACCGTCTGAGGAGCTGACCTCCCTTACGCTCGCGATACGAGCATTTCGAACCACTTGTCCCTCACTCAACTGTGCCGGACTACGACTGAAGTTCCCGTCACTGATAATATTCTCGAACGTAAAGGGAAGCGTCGGCGAGCCAATCCAGGG
>JAGWZD010000288.1 GCA_018968995.1 Bdellovibrionales bacterium | reverse complement strand
GCTATCAGGGGATTGAGAAGCGAGAAGAGATGCAGGGAAGGGGGATCGGCTTCCGCATTGCCATGCGGCCAGGAAAGCGCCGAGTGCTGCCAGACACGCCGGAGGGCCGCCTGGATGATCTGATCGAAACGGCCAAAGCGCATATCCGCGCCAAAGGGGAGCATCCGTTTCGGGTGATGAAGCAGCAGTTCGGCTTTCAGAAGACCAGGCTGCGCGGAATGCTCAAGAATCGCTGCAAAGTGAATGTGCTGGCAGCTCTCTCGAATCTGTTCATGGTGCGGCATGAGCTGCTATGCAGGACATGATTGGGGGCGTGGTGTGCTCATTTGGGGCAAGCAGCGCCCCAAATGAGCGAAATACAACCTCAAAATTGGCGGAATCGAACTGTCTACGTCCGATCGGCGCTCAAAATGTTCATCAGGCACAAAGCAAGGCCAGATGCCCTCCTTGAACGCTCGTTGCCGAGAGGTTCCCTAGCAAGCTCAAGGCCTCAGTAGTTGCAAGCCATATCTTAGCAAACTACACAATAGGAGTCCACAAAAATGACACCGATACATTCAAAGCACTCGCTCGCTCGCCCCCTCCCCTGAAAACATATTGCAAGAATTCTACAGACTTGTCCTAAAAGAAACGATCAGCTAACAGAAAAATACGCTACATGCGGCACCGAATGTGATGACCAAAGATCCCGTATGCTTAGAATTAAACGGCATGTTCCCATGCTCCCGAGTAAAAACTTTCCATCGTGGTAGTGCGGGTCTATATCACCTTTTCCGTGCAATCGGAAATAAGCGTGGAACAGGAGAGGTGGTAATACCAAATCTTTGCTGCGAGACTGTTGCTCTGGCTGCACGCTACGCCGGCCACGAGGTTCGATTTGCTGATATTGATATCCGGAAACTCTGCATCACTCCGCAAACCCTCGCAGAGACTATTACCCATAAAACAGTCGCTGTCGTCATCGTACATTTATTCGGAATGGCCGTCGATGCCAATGAATTTGACAATTTGAGAAAAAGGCACTGCAATGTAATATTCATCGAAGACGTTGCGCATGCAGCAGGAGGGTTCGACAAGAGCGATCGTGAAGTCGGTTACGGATTCGATCACGCGATGTTCAGTTTCTCCGATTCAAAGATTCTAGGAGGGGAGGGTGGTGCAATCGTTAGTCACCGCGAAGATGAGGTTTCAGACGAATTTCACGAGAGTGAAGGGGAGGCTTACGAAGGTGCTGACTTATTGCTCGCACTGAGCCTAAGGAATCTGGTCCACGCCATTGCCGACCTGCATCGAGCCGGTTCGCAGGGAGCAGGCAGGGAAATTGGCGAAGGGATCTGGGAACGTTTCCGTCCAATGATCACGGGAGGCGGGCTTTTCGGAGATCGTGAGCGGGCTGCCTCGGATTTAAGAAATCGCTTGGAAATTGCGCAACACCGACGAAGGCTAGCAATTACCTATAGAGATGGAATTACTAATCCTAAATTCCTCCCCACTCCGATTATGCAACGAGAAACCGTTTGGCGATATACTATCATAGCTGAGACCTGCGACCTTCGACGAAAAGCCACTGAAGCACTGCGGCGAGCTGGAATTCACGCATCCAATCACTACTTCCCTTTGAATCGAATTTTCAATCTGCCATCGATGCCCGAATCAGAAAATATCGGAGATAGACTATTAAATCTTTGGGTCGATGATTCTGTGTCTCTTTCCCAGATCTCGGCTGCATCTAAGATCCTGAATCAACTCTGAAATCCATGGATAAGATCACTCAGCTTCTCAAAGACTATCATCATAAAGTCTTCTCCGTACACGGAGCAACTGCCAAGGGCGTCGATTGGAACGACGAATACGAAGTGCTGCTCAGATACGATAAAATGCTGAAGGTTGTCGAAATGGATTTTTACGATGGGCCCGAAAGGCCAACTCTTCTGGATGTAGGTTGCGGCTGGGGTGGAATGGAGAAGCGCGCTCTCGATCTAGTTTTGCCGATTGATATTACTGGCGTTGATGTTGTCGAGGAGATGATCCTGCATGCGAAGGGGGAATTCCCTATGTTCACTTTTAAAGCAGCTGATGTCTTCGCCATGGAAGAGACAGAGGCCTTCGATTTTGTTGTCTGCAATGCCATACTCACGCAAAAGCACGATGTATCCATTCCTGAGATGGAACGTTTCTCAAAGCGGTTGATCGCGAAGATGTTCTCACTTTGCCGCTACGGCATCGCCTTCAATATGATGTCGACTCGGGTTAACTACACCGTAGGAAATCTCTTCTACCAGAATCCGTTGGAGCTTTTTACTTGGCTACTCAATGAGGTATCACCACGCGTGATCCTTGATCATGGTTACAGCAGTTTGGCCAGTGGCCGTGGTAAGTACTACGACTTTACTGCTTATGTCTACAAGCACTGAAGAAAGAACCTCTCTCGTAATCACACAGCCCATGCTGATGCCGTGGCACGGCCTCTTCTCACAGCTTCTGCTCTCTGACCGGATCTTGATCTATGACGACGTACAACTCCCACGCGGGGGAGGTGCCGGCCGCGGTTTTATGACCCGTGTCCAAATCAAAACGGTCAAAGGTAGCGATTGGCTTTCCATCCCTGTGAAGAGGTCAGGGCAGGATAACCAGCGAATCTGCGATGCCCTGATCGGCCCCACGGATTGGAGGCGCCAGCACCTAGCGAGGATTGAGCAGGCATACCGAAAGGCACCTTTTTTTCGCAGTATTTTTGACGAGGTGGTTAGCCCTATCTACGCAAACAATACGCCTTTACTTGCCGATTTCCTCGTTGGCTCAATGGAAGTAATTGCATCAGTGCTCGGAATACCAGTACCTTTCGAACGAACATCTCAAGGAAACTGGGCAAGGGAGATGTCTAAAACCGATCGGGTCGTCGAGATCTGTCGAAGCGTCGGTGCACGCGATTACATTAGCGGCAATGGAGGCATGGATTATCTAGATTATGCTCCCTTCGAATGCGAGGGGATCCGGGTTAATTACATGATATATACCCTCAAATCTTATCCTCAACTGCACGGCGCATTTACCCCCTACCTCTCTCTGATTGATCTTCTTTTCTGTGTTGGGACCGACGAAGCCGCGTCGTATCTTCTAACAAAAACAGTTTATTGGAAAGATTGGCCGAACCAGATCAATGGTCGACCAGTCCCGCTTTCAGCCTTGAACGGTGTCAACAACTGATCCCTCTTTGTTCTCACAATGAACCCTGTTGAACTTTTTCTGGAAGAGCGGAGATCCAATATTGCCGCTATCCGTGAATCAAAATCTATCTC
>JAGWZD010000287.1 GCA_018968995.1 Bdellovibrionales bacterium | reverse complement strand
TTACAGCGCTCGATGTAGAGTCGACAGGGGCCGTCGAACTCTTGATTTGCGCGGAGCTTTTCATTGGCTTGACCAAAAATTGGAATCGCCTCGGCCCAATTACGCTGGGCGTAGAGGCGTCGAGCCTCTTCGAAAAGCTGTAATCCTTGGGCATCTGGCTCGGCTGAAAAAATCTGGATTAGCTCTACGGATTCGTTTTTTCCTTTTACCTTCACAAAATCGAGAGTTCGGTAACTGGGTACTGGATGTTTGGATTCCGAGATTTGATCTAAGGTTTGCCTGGTCGTAAGAATTCCAGCGCCGTATTCTTTGGTCAGGCCCTCGAGTCGAGAGGCCAGGTTCACGTGATCCCCAATCACCGTGTAGGATAAAATTCGCTCTGAGCCCATGTACCCCACATTGACGGGTCCTGAATTAATGCCGATTCCGATCTGGACATCAACACCATATTCTTTTTGAAAACGATCGCGGTGCTGCTCTAGTCGTTGCATCATTAGTTTTGCAGCGCGGATGGCGTTGGCGGCATGGTCTGTCTGAGAGATGGGGGCGCCCCAAAAGGCCATGACCGCATCACCGATGTATTTATCGAGAAGTCCGCGTGTATCGAAGACCACATCTGTCATGATTCCGAGATAGTCATTCAGAAACTTGGCTAAAGCCTTGGGTTCCATTCTCTCAGAAATGGACGTGAATCCACGGATATCCGAAAATAAGATCGTTAGTTCACGCCGCTCACCCTTCAATGAGAGCTTGCTGGGGTCTTTAATGATCGAATCCACGATGGCTGGAGCGACGTGTTTCGAGAACGCTTGCTTGATGAATTTCTTGTTTCTTTCTTCCATGACGTATTTTGCTGCTAAGGTGAGAAAGAAAACCGTGAATAGTTGTAGGTAAAGAAAAGAGAAGTCCCAATGGATGTTGTTTGAGAAAAGCACTTTGACGTCGATAAAGCCCAGGGACAAAAACGCAGAAGATCCCACCACTAGAGCCGGAATGGATTCCAGCTTTTCTGTCGTGATGGCAATGGCAATGCCTAATCCGAACATCAAAAAGATCATGATCCAGGCATAGGTTTCTTGTTTAAATCCACCGATCGAGAGGAAGTCGTTGGAGAGAATATTGTCTAGGATCGTGGCGTGACCTTCCGTACCTGGGACGTTGGAGGAGAAGGGAAAGGCGCGCATGTCAAATACGCCAAGTGCAGAGACCCCTATCAAAACATAGGCGTCTTTAAAGATATCCTGAAGAGAGTCAGAAGCGGGAATACGTGAATTAGGTTCTGGGAATAAATCCAGGATGGGCACATACGTAAAGGTTCGTTCTTTGCCGCGAAAGTTAACCATCGACCCAGCGAGGGGACTAACGGGAATTTTTTTTTCTGAACTTTTAAACTTCAAAGCAGCAATCTTGTGCTCGGGGGTTCTCTCGATGGCGTACTGCTCGTTGAGGCCTACTCGGGCCATTTCAAGAGCAAGCGAAGGGTAGAGCTTTTGCTCAAAGGCCATCAATAAGGGCGCCCGTCGAATAACTCCGTCCGGGTCGGGGACAATATTAAAAAGGCCCGCATTTTCGGCGACAAACTGAAATTCCCCCAAGTTGGTGATCGGAAGCACTCCAGTAAGAAGTGGCGTTTTCTTCCAATCCATGGCGGGGCCAGAGAAGGATTCTTCTGGAACTGCAAATCGCTGGAGTCCCGTTAGTCGGTTATTATCTTTTTCCATTTTCGCAAGGAGATCCAGACGGCTAGAATCCTCGAGCTGACAGTCGCTAGCGTTGTCTAGTCCTGGATGACAGGTACCCTCGAGGGTCCAGCCCAGAATCACTTTAGACTTCGAGTTGAGGCTTTGAGCGAGAGCAATTGTGAAACGACCGTCGCCAGCAAATCCATAGTTAAAAAGTTTTTCAGCCTCTGGCTGATTTAGAGCCTTCAAAAACTGGTCACTCATGAACTGGTCAATCTGACCCCGCTCAGAAAAGACCATGTCAAAGCCGATGACTTTGGGTTCAAGCTTTATCAGTTTTGTGAGGAGCTCTTCCATCTTATCTCGGTGCCAGGGCCAGCGCCCAAATGCAGAAATCGCACGACTATCGACTTCCAAGATAACGATTTTGTTTTTGGGTGGCTGGGGACCGCGAAGGTAAAACTTCGAGTCGACAAAGAGATTTGATAATCGACGTGTTTTCGGAAACACTTTTTCTCTTAAAAATGAATTTTTGAGATCTCCCTCAATGCCCTGCTGCGTGACCCAAAAGGCAGCCGCAAAGAACAGGATCACGGGAATTTGCAGGAGCCAGATACGGTTTCTCATCTCAAGAGGTCTCTTCTGGTCGTATCGGCCGAAACTGGGGTAAACTTTGATTGTGAAACCGGAATCTTTACGAATTCTTATTGCCGATGACATGCCTGCGGTGCGGGCCATTTTGCGCGATATGTTACAAGAGCTCGGGTTTCGGCATTTCCAAGAAGCTGAAGATGGCGACGCGGCTTGGAAGATGCTTCGAGAATCTTGTGAAAAAGAGCACTTACGCTTTCATTTGGTGATTTCAGACTGGTTGATGCCCGGAATGGATGGTCTGCAGCTGGTCACTCGCGTCAGAAAATTGCCAGCCACGCGCCAGTTGCCGTTCTTGATGATCACTTCTCAAAGCGATCAAGAACACTGGCTTCGGGCCGAGGATGCCGGAGTCTCAGGGTTTGTGGTGAAGCCTTTTGATGCAGTACAGCTTCGAGAGCAATTGCACCGAGCCTTATCTGATTAGCGGTCGCCAGCCACTTTGCGCTGGGTTTTTTTCTGAGCCTCTTCTTGGAACAGCGAGATCTTTCGTTGTTTTGTCGATCGATTCGATTCCCAGACGGGCACTTTCACAAACCAGCTGGCAACAATGAGCACGAGAAGCCCCCAGAATCCCCACCAGAAGCCAGTGGCAAGCGGGCTAGAGTCTTTTTCTGAAGAAGGCTCCTCCATGACCCTTGTTTCGGATGGGATTTCTGAATACTTGAATAAAACCTTTCGGAAAAGAAACCTGCTTCGGCCCAAAGCTCGCTAGATGAGAACCTGTGGATTTGCCTCAGTACTCGTCATTGGTCAGTGAGACGGCAGAGCAGCTTGCTCGATGGATTCGAAGCCTTCGTCGATGGCCGCAGTCCGATCATGAAATCGAAGAAGAGCTGTGTAAGCCGCTTTATTCTTTAAGCGGCGCAGTCTGGGTAGGGGCCTTGGTTCTACCGAACTTGCGTCACGGCTATCCGAGACAGGCGCCTGATGGATTGGAGGGATTTCTCGAAAATCTCCCCGAAACC
>JAGWZD010000286.1 GCA_018968995.1 Bdellovibrionales bacterium | reverse complement strand
CGCATTGGTGGGACATTCAGCGGTTGCTGAAGCAGCGGTCGTGGGCTTTGCTCATGATCTCAAAGGCCAGGGAATTTACGCTTACGTGACTTTGAAATCTGGGGTTTTGCCTTCGGAAGACTTGCGAAAGGAGCTGGTTCAGCACGTTCGTAAAATGATTAGTGCGATTGCAACGCCAGAGCATATTCAATGGGCGCCCAGGCTTCCGAAGACGCGTTCCGGAAAAATCATGAGGCGAATTTTGCGCAAGGTCGCTGAGGGAGTTTTTGATCAGATGGGAGATGTGTCGACTTTGGCAGATCCAGACTGTGTTCGCGAGCTCATTGAAAATCGTCGCACCTAAATCAGGACGGCCTAAAGAAAATTTTCTCAAAAACTCGTGAAGTGAGCTCGACTCTCCAGCAATCGGGTAAAGCCTTCCTGATCAGAAGCATCAGGGCAGCGTCGCGACCAATCGCTGTTCGGAGCGGGATCTTCTTTTTTTCGCACAGACGAACTAGAAGACGAGCCACTCGAGTGGGATCGCCGCTCAAGAGGCTTCTGCGAGTGTCCATGCGTTTTTTGAAAGCCTCAATCTTTGGTTCATTTTCTGGAGTCCCGGGTGATCCAAACTCAGTAGACGCGGAAAAATCCGTTCGGAAGCTTCCTGGCTCTACAAGGGCTACTTGAACGCCTGAACTTCGAAGTTCGTAATAGAATGCCTCGCTGATGGCTTCGAGTGCAAATTTAGATGCATTATAAGCGCCATAGAACGGAAAGCCCGCAAGACCAGCGATACTGCTGACATTGATGATTCTGCCTTGAGAACGCTTCAGAAAGGGAAGGCACTCACGGGTGAGGTTGAGCGGCCCGAAAAAGTTGACTTCCATTTGGCGCCGCATTTGGGCATCGGTCTGACCCTCGAGAGGACCCATGAGGCCATAGCCTGCGTTATTAATGAGCACATCGAGCTGGCCATTCCAGTGGGCGGTCACCCAAGAGGCTGCAGCCTTTAGGGTTTCGGTACGTTCGGCGTGCCAATCGATAAAGTGAAGCCGTCCCGTTCTTAGGATGGACTCGCTGAAGAGTGCGTCTCCCCGCTCAGATCCTCCCCGAAGAGCCGCCACAACCTCGTGACCTCTTTCGATCAAAAGCTCCACGGCAAGCTTTCCAAAACCGCGAGAGGCGCCTGTGATGAGAATCTTTTTTGTCATAGAGGGCTGGCCCCGAATAGATGATTGTCTGCGCGGAAAATAAAAGGCTCGGCTAACCCTAGCCGAGCCTTAGTCCGGAGTATGAGGCTAAAAATTTTAAAACTTAGTAAATGCAGTAGTCTTGATAGACGACCCAGTTCCCGTAGAGGTCCCAGCCCGTGCAGCGAACTCCATAGCCGAGTTTCGACTCGTAGGAGCAGCTCTGCCCATAAAAGGGGTCCGAGTAGACCATGCACGAAACAGCTCTGCCCGTTTGAGGGCAGAAGGCGCGCGCATAACAAGAGTGAACGACGGCATGAGCCTGGTTGGCGAACGCCATCGCAGCAATTGCAATCAAACCAAAAATGACAGCAGCAATTTTTCTCATATTGCCTCTGGGATACCGAATGGCTTGAGTGCGGGCAAGCATTTTTTTGACGGTCTAAGGGGTTAGCCCCCTGGCCGCTGGGAGGCTTTTCTATAGAAAAATATATTATAAATTCAGACACTTAGATGTTTTTCGAGCGCATTGAGCTAGAATAAGTGGCAGGCCACAAAGTGCCCAGGACGGTGTTCTTTCCAGGAGGGGTTCACAGAGCGGCATTGCGGTAGCGCGGAGGGGCATCGACCCGCAAAACGGCAGCCTGGGGCAACATTCACTGGAGTAGGGATCTCTCCCTTCAGTTCTCGATGCTCTCGTTTTCTCTCGAGAGCAGGGTCGGCCTCAGGGTTGGATTGAATCAGAAGCTGGGTGTAGGGATGCATGGGCCTGAAGTACACTTCGTTTGCAGGACCGAGCTCGACCATTGATCCCAAATACATCACTGCCATGCGATCAGAGACGTACCGAACCATCGACAGATCATGAGCGATAAACAAAAGCGTCAGACCAAATTTTTCCTTCAGCTCTGCCAGCAAGTTGATGACTTGAGCTTGAACCGAGACATCGAGCGCCGAAATGGGTTCATCACAAACAACAAATTTAGGTTCAAGCGCAAGAGCTCGGGCAATTCCGATGCGCTGGCGCTGGCCACCGGAAAATTCGTGAGGATAGCGCGAGAGGTGATCTCGTGAAAGTCCTACCCGTTCGAGCCAATCGCCGACGTTTTGGTCAATCTGATGATTTTTCCAAAGCCCATGCAAAACGGGTCCCTCTGCGATGATATCTCGTACTGTCATTCGAGGATTTAAAGAAGAGTAGGGATCTTGAAAGATCATCTGAATCTTACGTGAATATTTTTTAAAATCCTCAGGGCCCATTCTTTGAGGCATCTTCTCGCCATCAAACCAGATCTCGCCGGAGGTCTTCTCGTATAAACCGACAATGGTGCGGCCGAGAGTAGACTTTCCGCAGCCCGATTCGCCCACAAGTCCAAGAATTTCGTTTTGTGCCATGGAAAGCTCAATGCCATCGACCGCATGCACAGTCTTCCCTTTGGAGACATGAAAATACTTTTTTAGGGCTTTGATTTGTAAAATCATGACCGGCCCTCGGTACTCGTTGAAAAAGCGTTTCCTCTAAGATTTTTAGGCGCCCATTCATGATGCAACCAGCATCGACTGAAATGCTTTGCAGAGGAACTTTCAGTGATCGAAAACTCTTGAGGCATTCGAGATTCGCAAGCCATCATCGCATGAGGGCAGCGGGCGAAGTATCCGCATCCAACAGGGGGCTTAAATAGATCTGGAGGAGAGCCCTCAATGGGCACCAGTTTTTTACGACTTTTTTCATCATTCTCAGGCATCGCCTGACGCAGCCCCATCGTATACGGATGCGATGAACGATAGAAGATATCATCTACTGCGCCGTATTCAACGACTTGTCCCGCATACATGACAGCGACATGATCGGCCATCTGTGCCACTACCCCTAGGTCATGGGTAATCAGAATGACCGCCATCGAATGCTCACGTTGAAGTTTTTTCAGAAGCTGAAGAATTTGAGCCTGAATCGTCACATCCAGTGCCGTTGTGGGCTCATCGGCGATCAGCACAGAGGGGTTACAAGCAATCGCCATGGCAATCATGGCGCGTTGGCGCATACCGCCCGAAAATTGAAAAGGATAGAGATCGACCCGAGTTTTGGCTTCCGGGATTTGTACCATTTCTAATAGCTCAATGGCACGCTCTCGGGCCCGCCCTGCAGAGTA
>JAGWZD010000285.1 GCA_018968995.1 Bdellovibrionales bacterium | reverse complement strand
CGAACGCTTCGAGCAGCCTGATCCACAGCCTTGAGCTTTGAAACAAAAGAGCGCCGATGGGCCGGAGGAGGATTGATCACAATCACGTCGTCGACCAGATGGCGAAATTGCAAATCTGCAACCCAAGGAACACACGCTACCGTAATCTTTGCACGCGGCTTGGTTCGACGAAGATAGTGAAAAAAAGGATAGGCCATCAACTGATCGCCGATCCAATTCGGAGCTCGAACCAAAATCCTCATCATCGACTCTTTAAAGAACCACTTGTATTAGCGGGCTTTTTAGATTTCCATGCGTTGGATTTTGCATCTTTTAGCTCTGAGCTATCAAGAACCTGAACCGGAGTCATCACGGGCTCCTCCTTCTGGCCTTTTTCAAAGGACTGGATTGAAGCAACAACCGATCCTATTCTCACCTTAGCTTCGAGCCTGAGCAAAATTCTTCGATCATCATCTGAAAGCCACAAAAAACTATCGCCCTGTTTTTTAAGGATTCCCTGATATTTTGTTTCGGGCTGCAGTTTAATCGCCCGAATCTTGCCGATTCGAGTGTCTAGCAGCTCTCGCTTGACCACTGTTACCTCGGCGTCCCAGTTTTTTCCCTCTGAAACTACCGGAAACTTCACAACTGCTCCATCAGAAAGGTCTACAGTGCGAAGATAGTAAAGGCTCGACAAACTATCTTGGGAAAGTGGTTGCATCGGAAAAAAATCCTTCACTTCCACGTATCCTTTTTTGTGGTGGTTCCAGCGATTCCAGAAGAAAGTCTCGCCTTTCTCTGAATCGTATAGCTCAAGAGAATTTCGTTTCTGTTTCGATTCATCTAGAACGACATGAAATCGATGCGGAGCAAGGCTCTGGTAGTCAATGAACGTTTCGATGGTGTCTTTCAGTGAATAAAATAAGCTGAAAACCTTGCCGCTGACGGCCTCACCAAAAATATGGTATACTTTTCGCTCGTTAATTTCTTTAAATGGCAGCGCTTGCAAAGTGAAGGTGCCGGCGCTCACACCCAGATAGGTGATGTCATAGCTCGCCTTTTCACCGATCCAAATTGGATCGACCTGAGGCCTCCTGTTCGGATATTCGAACACCTTTTTTGTATCAGAGCGAGTGTTCGAGATATTGCCACTAGAGTGATGGATGTCTGCGCCTTTATCGATCACGATCTCTTTTTTTCTATCGGTCACTGCGACCACAGGTTTTGCTGGGCGCGGATCTTTATCGGCAACTCGCTGTTGCTCACGAACCTCGAAACGACCCAAATCCTTTCCAGGGGCTATCGGAAGCAGTGGAGCATCTTCGATCTTTTTTAATCCGCGACTGCTCGCACACCCAGCTACTATTCCGCACAAGACAGGTAGAACCACTAGATGGAGCGTCAATTTATTGGCCATTAGTTTTCGCGCATGTTGTGACATGGATCGAAGTATGACTTAAGCTCGGCAGCGTTTCCAGAGCCTACCTACCGACGCTCTCGTGGGTGCCCCCACTCGTCCGGTGCCAGAGGGGACAGGTCTCCCTTAAATCGGCGGTGAGACCAAAGCCACTGTTCGGGATGCGAGCGAATCGTAGACTCAATGCCCGCCACCCATTTAGCAACGTTACGCGCAAGTTCCTCATGGGGGTTTTCATGCGTCTCCCAGGGAATCTCGGCACCCACTCGAACTCGGAGTCGACCATCCCCTTCGCGATAGCAAGTTGCGGGTAATGCAACGGCTCCCGTGCGTCGCACGATTGAAGCAGGAGCCTGCAATGTGCCTACGGGGATGCCAAAAAAAGGAACCCGAACTCCGATGGGAGCCCCCGCATACTGGTCGAGCACAAACCCTACGGTTCCACCTCGTGAAAGCTGTCGTAAAACATCTTTCATCGTTTTTGGCTCATAGGTTCCTCGAACTCCTGCCTTGAGTCGACTCATTTCAAATAATTGATGAACCCATTCCGGCTTGAGGTGTTTAGTAACGATTAGCAAATCTCGCCCAAATACTGAGAATCCGGCAGACATCGCCTCCCAGTTTCCGAGGTGACTTGTAATAAACATCACCCCTTTACCTGCAGACGCCGCTCGTTCCCAGTGCTCTAAACCACTAATCTCGACATTCCGAAGAACCCACTTCCTCCAATGACCAAACTGACAAAGCAGTTCGATAACGAGATTTCCAAAATGACGATAGAATCCGATCTCGATACTCCTACGATAAGAAATGGCGTCCAAGCCAGCCCCAGGAAACGCCAGCAGCAGGTTTGAGCGAATCAATTTCCTTTTCCAGGCTAAAAGCCGCAGAGAAAGTCCCAAAACATTACCGATTCGAAGCTGAAAATAACGAGGCATCAACGAGCAAATTGTTCCCAGAGAAATCAGAGTGATTCGCCCCAAAGCTTGTGTGACCAAAGCTTTTCCCCCCGATCTTCAAAAACCATTTCAGGCTCAAAGACTCGAATCGAGTCGCGTTTTACGCCTTTTTCTTTCCACTTCACCCAATCTTTTCCTGTTGTTGCCAAAACCATCCCTTGCGCCTCTGCCTCTAGAGTCAGTTGTTCAAGGAGCTTCTGGCTGTACTGAGCATGATCAGGATACTGTGAGAATCGAGCAATATTCCATCCCTGAGACTCTAAAAGCTCGCGGACATAGCCACTTTCAGCCACTCCAGTCACGAGCCAAAGTCTGGATAAGCTACTATCTCCTTGTGGAATAGATACGCTCCATCGCGCCTTCATAATCTCTGGGTCTTTCCATGAAACGGCAGGAGAGAGCGCGCCCTTTGTCCAGATGAAGATCGCGGGAACAGAAAGGTGCTGACTCGGAAACTCGCGAAAGACCTTTTTCCAGGGACGAGCAGAAGTCATCAAAACAATATCCAAATCCCTATGTATTCGATGATGCTGAAGCCCATCATCTAGAATCACCAAATCCGGAACAGGCCGGTGAGTCTCCCTGGCTAGTTTCATGACATGATAAAAGGACGCCACACGATTGGCCCCTACTCCGATCCACGCTTGCGGCACCAACTCATGCAGAAGAGCCGTTTCGTCGCCTGTTTGCTCCGTGGACAGCATCGAAGTGTCTGCTGATGGACTAATGACTCCTCCGGAACGCTCCCACTGACCTCCGTAGCCCCGAGACAAGATGACCACAGTGATACCGCGACTTATTGCTTCTCGAGCGATTTTCGCAACAACAGGAGTTTTACCCGTACCTCCAACCTCAAAATTCCCGACAGATATGACTCGTACGGGTAATCGAACTCTCTTGAAGAGTCCGAAACGATAAGCCCATCGAACGACACGGGTCGCTGTGCTCCATACTGCCGAGGCCAAAAAAAGAAAGGGAGCGGTGATCA
>JAGWZD010000284.1 GCA_018968995.1 Bdellovibrionales bacterium | reverse complement strand
TCATCATCTGAATACACCGGAAAATGTTGGCAAAGCTCTTGTACTTTGTTTTTCACCAAGGAAACCTTCTGCGCATTGCCGTTAGACTCTAAAACCTCACGAATCCATCCCGCAATGACTTTCATCTCGGTCTCGCTCATCCCTCGAGTGGTGAGCGCAGGGGTACCCAGTCGAATACCGCTTGTGATAAACGGGCTACGCTTTTCCTGAGGAACAGTATTTTTATTCACCGTTAGTCCCGCAAGATCGAGCCAAGCTTCCGCATCTTTACCCGTGATCTCCCCCTTGCCAATAGAGGATCGGGCTAGGTCGACCAACATCAAGTGATTATCAGTACCGCCAGTGACAATGTGAAAGCCGAAGTCGATCAGGCTCTCTGCTAGTGCGCGAGCATTCAGAATGACTTGATTTTGATAGGTCTTAAACTCTGGCTTTAGGGCTTCACCGAAAGCGACCGCCTTGGCGGCAATGATGTGCATGAGGGGGCCACCCTGTATTCCAGGAAAAATCCACGAGTTGACGGCCTTCAGTCGATCTTTTGAACAGAGAATGATTCCTCCACGGGGACCTCTGAGGGTTTTGTGAGTGGTGGAAGTCACATAGCTAGCATAAGGGACGGGCGAAGGGTGCAGGCCGGCAGCGATTAGTCCCGAAATATGGGCCATATCGACAACAAGGTCGGCGCCTATTTCTCGCGCAATGGCTCCCATGGCCTCAAAATCAATCACCCGAGAGTAAGCACTCGCTCCGGCTACAAGCACCCTAGGGCGCTCTTTAAGTGCTAGGTCTCGGATCATATTGTAGTCGAGGCGGTCAGTCTCTTCGTGAAGGCCATAATGGCTAGCCTGAAAAAGCTTACCGCTAAAGTTGACAGGGCTTCCGTGGGTGAGGTGGCCTCCATGCGATAGGCTCATCCCCAAAATTTTTTCTCCAGGCTGAAGCAGAGACAGGTAAACCGCCATGTTTGCTTGAGAGCCGGAGTGCGGCTGAACGTTAGCCGCTTCCGAGCCATAGAGTTCACAGAGTCGATCGATTGCGAGCTGCTCCACTTTGTCAGCAAAAACGCACCCACCATAGTAGCGTTTACCTGGGTAACCCTCGGCATACTTGTTTGTCAGAACTGAGCCCTGTGCCTCCATTACAGCCCGGCTGGCGTAGTTCTCTGAGGCAATTAGCTCTAATCCTTGTTCTTCACGCAGATATTCGTCGTCCAGCATTTCTGCGAGAATAGGATCTGAATCGACCAGCATTTGATCAAAGTCTGGGGAGTGAGAATGTTTCATGAATCTTGCTCCGAGTTGGCGTCTAGTTCTGAGATCTTTTTCACGCGCAAGCAGTGTCGCGGATCATTACTAAAAGGGGTCTCCAGCCAAACTTTAGCAATTTCTGCCCCGTATTCTGGAGCGACAATTCTAGAACCAAGACAAAGCACATTGGCATCGTTATGCTCGCGCGACAGCCGAGCTGAGATAGGATTTTCGACCAAAGCTGCACGTATGCCAGAAATTTTGTTAGCAGCGATACTCATTCCAATTCCACTTCCACACACAAGAATGCCAAGCGCCGATTCGCCGTTTCCGTTGCGACGGCTGATCTCTTGTCCCAGTTTTCGTGCAAAATCAGGGTAGTCTACGCTGCTGTTTGGGTCGATTGGTCCGAGGTCCTGCCAGTTGTAGTTGGGCAATAGTCGCTGAATGGCAGACTTTAGCGCAAAGCCCGCATGATCTGAAGCAATCCAGATTTTCCGTGCCGATTCAACTTCAGGCATTTGTTTTAGACCTTCCCAAAAATTAGAGAGGCGTTTGTTCCACCAAAACCAAAGCTATTGGACATTGCGAAGCTAAGATTTTTTCGGACCGCAACGTTGGCCGTAAAATTAATTCTTGTCTCGGCACAACCGGGATCGAGGTTTTCAAGATTGATGGTAGGAGGAATGATTCCTTCCTTAATTGCCAAAATCGAAAAAATGGCCTCAATCGCGCCTGCGGCTCCTAAAAGGTGCCCCGTCATAGATTTCGTAGAGCTAATATGGAGGTGATTGGGTGCATTCGGGAAGATTCGAGCAGCCGCTCGCGCTTCCTCAACATCTCCAGCCGGGGTAGAGGTTCCGTGAGCATTAATGTAACCCACTTGGTCGGGGTTCATCTTTGCGTCTCGAAGAGCCATGGCCATCGCTCGAGCGCCACCTTCGCCCTCAGGGGCCGGAGAGGTCATATGGTAGGCATCTGCAGAGAGACCATATCCTTTAATTTCACCGTAAATTTTAGCGCCACGCTTTTTTGCGTGCTCGTACTCTTCAAGAACCAGAATTGCGCCACCTTCGCCCATAACAAAACCATCGCGGGCAACGTCAAAAGGACGAGAAGCCTTCGTAGGTTCATCATTTCGAGTCGACAGAGCGCGCATGACTGCAAAGCCACCGATTCCGAGCTTACTGATAACCGCTTCAGCTCCGCCTGTGATCATGACATCAGCGTCGCCGCGGACGATCATACGAAAAGACTCTCCGATACTGTGAGCGCTGGAGGAACAAGCCGTGACGTTGCAGAGGTTTGGACCTTTTAGATCCAAAAGCATACTGAGATGGCCTGCAGCCATATTGGGGATCACCTGCGGGATAAAAAACGGAGTGATCCTTTTGTAGCCTTTTGTGATGAGAGAGTCATAGACATCGGCGATTTCTGGAAGGCCGCCCATTCCGACACCGATATTACATCCGAGGCGATCGGGGTTGATTGTGCTTCGGTGGGCGTCGAGTCCAGAGTCAGCGTAGGCGTCTAGGCCTGCAGCAAGAGCGAGGTGGATGAAACGCCCCATTTTTCGCATTTCTTTTGCGTTTGCGGCCTGAGTGAGAGGCTCAGCATCTGTCTGAAGTGGGCGAGGACGAAACGGGCCCACTGGTTTTGTGACGTCGAAGTTGCGAACCTCGCCGGCAATCGTCACAGGACAGTCGGTCAGATCGAATAAGGAGATTCGGTCGATCCCGGATTTGCCCTCAATCGCGTTGTTCCAGATCTCACCGACGCTTTGACCCAATGGGCTTACAGCCCCTAAGCCAGTCACAACGACTCTTCGATTCGATGAGAACGTGCTCATTTCACTCTCCTGAAACGACTCGGGACGCCCATTTTCGCTTTATCAGCGGAGCGTCCCGAGTGAAAACTACAAAAACGAAAGATTCTAGTGGGTCGTCTTAGATGCGATGTACTTGACGACGTCGCCCACTGTTTTCATCTTCTCTGCATCTTCATCGGGAATATCGAGGTCAAACTCTTCTTCCATCTGCATCACAAGCTCAACAATATCGAGACTGTCAGCGCCTAGGTCTTCGATGAACGAGGCAGTG